>JBDLWD010000161.1:0-12133 GCA_039804465.1 Verrucomicrobiota bacterium
CGCGCTCGTGGCGGAGCCGGTGCGCCCGGCCTGGTGGATCGCCGCCGCGCTGGCCACCGCCGCCATCGCGCTCCTGCAATCGGCGCCGGCCTCGGCCGGGCCTGCTCCCGCGCTGGCCGGCTCGGGGACGAACGCCCCGCCGCCATCGGCCGCGCAGCATCCGCGCCGCACCATCGTGTGCGCCGCGCTCGCCGCGGCCTGCTTCGCCGTATCCGACGTGCTCGTGCAACGGTTCACGCCCGCGTGGGGCGCGGGGCGCTTTCTGCCCTGCATGTTCGGCCTGGTCGCGGTGTTTTCCGTCGGGCTCATCCCGTTTTTCTCCGCCCCGCTGCGCTCTCTGCCCGCCCCGGCCTGGCGCTGGCTCGCGCCGGGCGCGGTGCTGCTCGCGCTCCAGGCCGCCAGCATGGCATGGACGCTCGGCACCCACGGCCGCGCCACGGTGGCCAACATCCTCTACAGCACGCGCGGCCTGTGGAGCGTGCTGGCGGTGGGCCTGCTCGGCGCGTGGCTGGGCACAGCGGGCGAGCGGGGCCTGCCCCGGGCCATTTTTCGCCGCCGCCTTTGGGGCGCGGGACTGATGTTCGCCGCGGTGGCCCTGGTCCTGGGCTAGAAAAAGATCCCGGGGCGTCGTCGGGCTGGAGATCACCCGCTTGCGCGACCCGGCTACGGCATCGACACGGCGCGCGGCGCGCGTTTGCTCGCAGGTTTAAACGCCCCAAGCCGCTCCACCTTCATGCAAAACCTCTACCTTTTCCCCCTCGCCGACTACTGGTGGCTCTACGGTCTGTTCGGCCTGCTCGTTCTCGGCGTGCTCGCTCTGGACCTCGGGGTTTTCCACCGCGAAGCCCACGCCGTCACGGTCAAGGAGGCCGCGGTGTGGAGCGTGGTCTGGGTCAGCCTGGCCCTTCTCTTCTGCTTCGGTTTCTGGCGCTACGCCCACTTCAAGTTCCCGACCTACGAGCCGCTGCTCAACGCGCTCGCGCAAACCGGCGTGACCGGCGAAGCCGCCACGGCGGCCGCGGCGAAGCTGGCGGACGAGACCGCCCTGCAATTTCTCGCCGGCTACGTCGTCGAGCAGGCGCTGTCGGTGGACAACATTTTCGTTTTCATCGTCATTTTTAACTTCTTCGGCGTGCCCGCCCAGTATCAGCACCGCGTGCTGTTCTACGGCATCCTCGGCGCGGTGGTTTTCCGCATAGCGTTCATCGCGCTGGGCTCGGCGCTCATCCACTTCCACTGGGTGGTGTGGATCCTCGGGGCCTTCCTCGTTTTCACCGGCGCTAAGATCTTTTTCGCCGACGAAAACGAAATCCATCCGGAGAAAAACCCGGTCATTCGCGCCCTCAAGCGCTGGTTCCCGGTCACGCCGACCTTCGAGGGCCAGCGCTTTATCGCCCGCCACCACGGCGTGCTGCACATCACCCCGCTGCTCGTCTGCCTGGTCTGTCTGGAAATGACGGATATCGTGTTCGCGGTGGACTCGGTGCCGGCGATCTTCGCCATCACCAAGGAGCCCCTGGTGGTCTTTACCTCCAACATTTTCGCCATCCTCGGCTTGCGCTCGATGTTCTTCCTGCTCGCCGGAGTAATGCACAAGTTCCGCTTCCTCAAATACGGCCTCGGCTTCATCCTGATTTTCGTCGGCCTGAAGATGCTGTGGCTGGACCAGGCTTTCGGCGGCAAATTCCCCATCGGCAAGTCGCTCGCCATCATCGGCGGCGTGCTCTCCCTCTCGGTCTTGCTCTCGCTGGTCGTTCCGCCCAAGGCCGAACCCGAGGCCGCGGCCTAAAACGCGCCCGCCAGCCACGCCCGCAGCGCGTCGACGAGCTTCATCGCCGCCTCGCCGAGGAAATAGAAAAACCCCACCCCGCCGGCGCCCACCAGATAGCCGGCGAGGATCGCCCCGCCATCGCGCTCGAGCAGGCCGCCCGCGACCAGCAGCACCACCCACGCCGGGAATGCGTTCGTGAAGGGCACCGGCAGGGGCAGCAAAAGAATCAGCGCGGCCGCCAGCATAAGCAGCGCGTGGGCCCGCACCAGCACCGTGGTGCGGGTCAGCCACGTCAGCCGCGGGCGCAGGAATTTTTCCAAAAAGCGCAGCACGCGGGCGGCGAATTTGAGCACGTTGCCGAAAAACCCCGGCGGCAGGGGCTTGGCCAGCAAGCGCGCCGGCAGCCAGGGCCGCTGCCCGAGCGCCAGGCGCAACGAGATAAGCGCGATCGCGAGCCCGAAGGGGGTGGACAAAAAGGGCAGCGGGATCGGCGTGATGAAGGGCAGCGCGAGCAGGATAAGCACGAGCGTCCATGCCCGCCCCTGCAGCACCGTCACCACATCGCCCAAGGTCAGCGGCCCCTCGGCGAAGCGGTCGCGCAGCGCGGCGATCTCCTCCGAGAGTTTCTTGGGCGGAGGCAAATCGCGCCCCGCCGCCCGCGCCAAGCGCAGGCCGGCCCTGGCCTGCTCCCTGAGATAAAACCGGCGGCGACGGTGCATGGGAAAAAGGCGCGCGGCGGCTCAGGTGCCGCGGCGGTTGCCGTAGAGCTCCACGTGGAGGCGATGCGCGTAGCGCCAGCCCCGGGCCTTGCACGCCTCGCCCAGCCACGCCGCGCGCTCGCGCATCGTCTCGAGCGTGCGCGCCTCGGGCATCACCAGAATCTTCGCCGCGGGCACGGGCAGCCCGATCGCCGCCACCGTGGCCGCGATCTCGCCGAGATCCCCGGGCGCGGCGGCGACGAACTTTAGCTGGTAACCGAAGCCGGCCGAAAGCCAGGCGCGAAGCACATCGGGGCGCCGCCGCGTCGCCTCGTGGCGTTCCGCCCAGCCGGCGCCCGCGCTCCCGGCGGAGGGCGTGGAGTTGGCCAGCTTGGGCGAGATCGACGCAAGATCGCAGGCCAGCCCGGCGGGCGGCGCGACCGTCCCCGCCGTCTCGATCGTGATGTGGAAACCTTCCGCGCGCAGAGCCGCGGCCAGCGCGGGCAACTCCGGCGCGATCATCGGCTCGCCACCGGTCAGCACGGCGTGGCGGCCGGGATGTAGTTTTGCCTCGGATACGAGCTCGGCCACGGTCCGCTCCGTGCCCTCCGGCCGCCACGAGGCGTAGGGCGTGTCGCACCAAGAGCAGCGCAGGTTGCAACCGCTGGTGCGGATGAAGAACGAGGGCACGCCCGTGAGCTCGCCCTCGCCCTGCAGCGAATAAAAGGTCTCGGCGACGCGCATGTTTTTCAGACCGACGGCGCACCGGGGGCGGCCGGCAGCGGGTCGAGATGCTCGTAGTCGGTCGGGTCGGGCACGCCGGCCGAGAGGAAGGCCTCGCGGCGCTCCACGCAGGTGCCGCAACGCCCGCAATGGCGCGCGCCGCCCTTGTAGCACGACCAGGTCTTCGAGAAATCCACGCCCAGCCGCGCGCCCTCGGCCGCGATCGCGCCTTTGTCCATCGCGATGAAGGGACGCAGCAACCGGATGCCCGCGTAGGTGCCGAGGCGCATGGCCTCGCCCATCGCGGCCATGAAGTCCTCGCGGCAATCGGGGTAGATCGCATGGTCGCCGCCGTGCGCCGCGATGACGAGCCCCCCGGCCCCGACACTCTCGGCGAAGCCGCACGCGATGGAGAGGAACACCGCGTTTCGGAAGGGCACCACGGTCTGCTTCATGTTGTCCGCCGCGTAGTGGCCTTCGGGGATGTCGCCGCCGGATTGGAGCAGGGCCGACGAGAAAAGCCGGTTGGCGAAATCGAGGTTCACGACCTCGTGGCGCACGCCGAGCGCGACGGCGTTGGCCGCGGCCATGGGCAGTTCGCGGGCGGAGTGCTTGGCCCCGTAGTCGAAGGAGATGGCGGCCACGACCTCGTGCTCCCGCGCCGCGAGGTGCAGCGCGGTCACGGAATCCATCCCGCCGGAACAGAGGACCACGACTTTCATGAAGGGGCCGACACCCTTGCAGCCGACCGGCGGCCAACGCAACCTTCCCGCACCGACTCGTCCCCATGAACACCGTCCACATCCCATCCCTGCCCGAGCAGCACGTGAAATCCCCCAAGGGCAAATACGAGTCCTACTACAAGGACGTCTCCCTGGCGCTCGGCGGCGTGAAGGACACCGGCCCGTGGGGCGGCGGCCATCCCTTCGATCTTCAGCAGCGCCGCGTGCCACCCGGCGCGAGCGTGTGCCCCCTGCACGCCCACACCGCGCAGTGGGAGCTCTTCGTGATCCTCGCCGGCACCGCCACCGTGCGAGCCGGAGACGACACGAAAACCAAGGTCTCGGCCGGCGACGCCTTCGTGCAGCCGCCGGGCACGGCCCACCAGATCACCAACACCGGCAAGGAGGATCTGGTTTTCTACGTCATCGCCGACAACCTGCCGGTCGACAGCACGCACTACCCCGATTCCGGAAAGTGGCAGATCAAGCCCCAGCGGAAGCTTTTCCGCATGCAAGAGGCCTCCTATTTCGAAGGCGAAGAGTGATGGGGCGGCAGGCCGGCGCGACGCCCGTCGCGCAGAGCCTCGCTGGTTTATTTCGAGCCGCAACTTTGCGTCCCCGGTCTGCTCCACCGCACGCCGTTTCGATTCACTTTCCCTCGGGGTGCTCACCGCCCTGCTCTGGCAAAGTCCGGCCCTGTGCGCCCGCCTCGCCCACCACCGATACCGAATCGCGCCCGGCGTCGCCCCCGGCCACCGTCGCGAAACGAAATAGCCGCCGCCCCCCAAGCGCTGCGTTCGCACCAATAACCGCATCCTTGACACCCGAAAATCCAAACGCTTCACCCCATTTCGCTTCATCGGGCTACCCCTTACTCTGAACCGACCGCCCCCCCCGTGAAAGCCGCCACCCCCCTATGCCCTCCCTTGCCTTCCTCCTAGCCGTATTCGCATTTTATGTCCTTGCCCTTCAATCTCATGCAGAAATAGTTTTATTCAACGGGCAAGACCTCTCCGGCTGGGTGCGGCGCGGCGGAAAAGCCACCTACACGGTAGAGAACGGCGAAATCGTCGGGCATTCCGTGTCCGGCACGCCCAACACGTTCCTCTGCACCGAAAAGTCCTTCGGCGACTTCGTCCTCGAGTATGAGTTCAAGGTCGACCCCCGGCTCAACTCGGGGGTCCAGTTTCGCAGCGAGGTCTTCGACCAGCCCACCGAACGCGTCCTCGGCGGCAAAACCTACAAGGCCGGGGCAGGCCGCGTGCACGGGTATCAGTGCGAGATCGACATGGACGACACGCGTGGCCGGTGGTGGAGCGGAGGCATCTACGACGAGGGCCGGCGGGGCTGGCTCTTCCCCGGCCCCCTGGGCGGCGACGCCGCCATGTTCACCGAAAAAGGCCGCGCCCACTCCAAACCCGGCGAATGGAATCGCGTGCGCATCGAGGCGATCGGCGATTCCCTCAAAACCTGGTTGAACGGCGAGCCCCGGGCCGCCGCGCGCGACTCCGCCACGGCCCGCGGCTTCATCGCCCTTCAGGTTCACGGCATCGGAAAAAACCAGGAGCTCGAAGGGCTTCAGGTCCGCTGGCGCAACCTCGTCCTCACCGAACTGCCGGCGGGCTCGCCCGTGCCCAACACCCTCACCGACGCCGAAAAGGCCTCGGGCTGGCGCCTGCTTTGGGACGGGGCCACTCACGACGGCTGGCGTAGTGCAAAAGCGGATACCTTTCCCGGCGGCGGATGGACCGTCGCCGGCGGCGTCATCTCGGTCCACGACAGCGGGGGCGAGGAGGCCCGCAACGGCGGCGACATCATCACCGTTGGACGCTTCTCGACCTTCGAGCTCCTGGTCGATTTCCGGCTCACGCCCGGCGCCAACAGCGGCATCAAGTATCTCGTCCAACCCGGCCTTCCGGCGATCGACCCGACCGGAAAAACGACCGCCGTCGGCTCCGCGATCGGGATGGAGTTTCAACTGCTCGACGACGCCCGCCACCCCGACGCCAAAAAGGGTCGCGACGGCAATCGCACGCTCGGCTCCCTATACGACCTCCTGCCGGCCTCCCCCGCGAAAAAACCCAACGCCGTCGGCGAGTGGAACACCGCCCGCATCCTCGTCACCGAACGCAAGGTCGAGCACTGGCTCAACGGCTCGCTGGTCCTCGCGTATGAGCGATCCTCGCCCGCGCTCCGCGACGCCGTAGCCCGCAGCAAATACCGAAACATCGCCGGCTTCGGCGAGTGGGCGGACGGGCACATCCTGCTCCAGGACCACGGCGACAAGGTGGAATTCCGCAGCCTGAAGATTCGCACCCCCGCCGCGCCCTGACGCGTCCGGCCCCCAAGCCCCCCACCGATTCCCATGTATGCCGCCTCCCCCCGCAAGTCGTCGAGCGCACCGCTCCCCCGTCGCGCCTTTCTCAAAACCACCCTCGCGGCGGGCGCCGCGTCCCTCCTCGCCCCCAAGCACCTGCTGGGGGCGGCGGCCGCCTCCCGACAAAAAGTGCGGCTCGCCTGCGTGGGCATCGGCAACCGCGGACGCGAGGTGGTCCTGGCCATGCAGGCCACCGGCCTCGCGAAAATCGTGGCGCTCTGCGACACCGAGATGGAAGCGCCCCACACCCAGGCCGTGCTCAAGCGCTTCACCGATGCGCCGCGTTTCCGGGACTTTCGCCGCATGTTCGACCGGATGGCCGGAGACATCGACGCGGTGTGCGTCTGCACGCCCGACTTCTCGCACTTCCCCGTGACCATGCTGGCGATGTCGCTCGGCAAACACGTGTATGTCGAAAAACCGATGGCGCACAGCTTCCGCCAGACGGAGCTGATGATGGCGGCTGCGCGCCGCCACAAGGTCGCCACCCAGATGGGCAACCAGGGCCACTCCTCGAAAAACCACTTCCAGTTCAAGGCCTGGACCGAGGCGGGCATCATCAAAAACGTCACCCGCATCACCGCCTTCATGAACAGCCCGCGCCGCTGGCACGGCATGAAGGCCGACGGCCCCCTGCCCGCGCAGCCAGTGCCCGGATCCATCGATTGGGATTCATGGCTCTCCACCACCGCGCCCCGCGACTACAACGCAGGCTACACCAACGGCGAATGGCGCTCGTGGTTCGACTTCGGCAACGGCGCGCTGGGCGACTGGGGCGCGCACATCCTCGACACCGCCCACCGTTTTCTCGACCTCGGCCTGCCCACCGAGATCACCGCCAGACTCGAGGGCCACAACCCCTTCATTTTCCCGCAGGCCTCGACGCTCGGCTTCAAGTTTCCCGCTCGCGGCGAGAAGCCGCCCCTCGACCTCACCTGGTATGACGGCCGCCAAAACATCGCCCCCCTGCCGGAAAACTTCGGCGACGCGGTCGTCGACCCCGACATCCCGCCGCCCACCTCAGGCGCCATCGACACCAAGCGCCGCCCGCCCGGCAAAGTCATCTATGGCGAAGGCCTGACCTTCAAGGGCGGCAGCCACGCCGCCACCCTTTCCATCCTCCCCTCGGAGCGCGCCAAAGACATCGCGTCGCGCCTTCCCGAGGTGCCGGAATGCCCGTCCAACCACTACGCGAATTTCCTCCTCGCCTGCCAGGGCGAGGAAGCCTGCCGCTCCCCCTTCGACGTCGCCGGCCCGCTCTGCCAGACGCTGGACCTCGGCGTGATCGCGCAACGCGTCAACGCCGACCTGCGCTTCGATCCCGCCTCCCGCCGCATCACCAACCATGCCGTCGCGGACGCCCTGCTCGACGGTCCTCCCCCGCGCAAGGAATGGGAACAGTTCTATAAATTATGAATTCGCCCCGGGACCCCACGACTCGGTCCGCTCGCCCCGAGTGGAGCCGTCGCGGTTTCCTCGGCGCCATCCTCGCCGCCGGCGCCGCGCCGCTCTTCATCCCGTCGCGACTCCTCGGCGCCGAGGCGCCGAGCAAACTCCTTCGCATCGGCTGCATCGGCACCGGCCGCATGGGCCACGCCAACATGAAAACCGCCATCGGCGCGGGCGCGAAAACCCGCTCGCGCGTGGTCGCGGTCTGCGACGTGGACCGCAACCGGCTCCTCAACGCCAAACGCGTGGCCGAGGGCCTCAACCGCGAGATGCACGCCGATGAGGCGGGCGAGGTCTCGGCCCACTCCGACTACCGCGAATTGCTCGCCCGCGAGGACATCGACGGCGTCATCCTCTCCACCCCCGATTTCGCCCACACCTTCATCGCGCTCGAGGCGGTGCGCGCCGGCAAGGGGCTCTATGTGGAAAAGCCCCTTACCTTCACCATACCCGAGGGCCAGGCTCTCGTCCGGGCGGTGCGCGAACGCGGCGTCGTTCTCCAAACCGGCTCCATGCAACGCAGCATGACCCATTTCCACCGGGTATGCTGGCTCGTGCGCAACGGCCGCATCGGCGCGATCCAACGCATCGAGGTCACCCTGCCCCGCGACCGCGGCGCCGGCAAAGGCAATCCCATGCCGGTCCCGGAAACCCTCGACTACGCCGGCTGGATGGGCCCCACCCCCGACGCGCCCTACATCGAGGCCCGCGTGCATCCGCAAGGCGCGGGGGTCGCGCTCGGGCGCCCGGGATGGATGCAGATCGAACGCTACTGCCGCGGCATGGTCTGCAACTGGGGCGCCCACATGTATGACATCGCGCAGTGGGGCCTGGGCGTGGATTTCGACTCGGGACCGGTCGAGGTCAGCGCCCGGGGCGAGTTTCCCGACCGCGGCCTTTACGACGTGCACACGCAGTTCACCGGCGAGGCGCGCTACGCGAACGGCGTCGTGATGAGCTCCACCACCGCCACCGGCGAAACCTCGCGCGTGCGCTTCATCGGCACCGACGGGTGGATGAGCGCCGAGCGCGGCAACTTCGCCGCCAGCAACCGCGACCTGCTCAAGGAACGGCCCAAGGGAGGCACTCCGCTGGCGACCTCGAACAACCACCTCGCCAACTTCCTCGATTGCCTGCGCAGTGGCGCCACCCCCGTCGCGCCGGTCGAAGTCGGCCACCGCTCCAACACCGTCTGCGTCCTGCATCACCTCTCGATGAAGCTCGGACGCACGATCCGGTGGGACCCGATCACCGAACAAATCCAAGGCGATGCCGACGCGGCCCAACGGCTGCACGGCGCCTACCGGCCGGGCTACGCCCTTCCGGCCGGCACGCCCACCGCAGCTCTTGGCTGAGGTCGTTCGCCGCGCCCTCGCCGCGCCGAATTTCCCGCTTTCCCCGGAGCAAGGCATCGGTTGTGGTGCCGGAAGGCCTTCGAGTCGCACGCGCGCCCACCGCGCTCCCGCCGCCCGAAGACTTTTTGATGTTCAAGCGCCTGATCTCCTTTTTCACGCGGCCCGACGCCGCCCCCGAGAATTCCGCGGCTTCCGCCCCGTCCTCCGCTTCCGATCGCGATGGTTCGGCTCGCACGCGCGCCCGCTCCCGGCGGCGCCGTCGCGGCCCCCGGCCCGACCAGACGGAACTGGCCCTGGGAGACAACTCCGCCGCCGGCCCGCAGGAGACTCCGCGGTCTCGTCCCGCGCCTGTGCACGCGCCCCGCCCGCCTGCGCCCCCGCGCGCCGAGCCGCAAATCGTCCGCGCCCGCATGGCCCCGCCGGCCCCCGCACCCACCCGCACCGCTTCGGCCACCTCGGGAGAAAAGCCGCCGCATTTCGCCCTGATCGACACGCCCGCCGCCCTTGCCCCGCTTTACGCCGCCCTCGACCGCGTCGACGAGCTCGCGATGGATACCGAGGCGGACAACATGTTCCACTACCGCACCCGCGTGTGCCTCCTCCAGTTTCTGGTCGACGGCGAGGTGTTCCTCGTGGACCTGATGACGCCCCTGCCGCTCGAGCCCCTGTGGGAGCGCCTCGCGACCAAGCACCTCATCATGCACGGGAGCGATTTCGACATCCGCCTCCTGCACGATCTCTGCCGTTTCCGTCCGCGCAGCCTGTTCGACACCATGCTCGCGGCCCAGCTCCTCAACCGGCCGCGCGTCGGCCTGGGCTCCCTGCTGGAGCAGCATTTCGGGCTGCAACTCGACAAGAGCGGCCAGAAGGCCAACTGGTCAAAACGGCCGCTCACGCCCAAGCTGCTCGACTACGCCGCGCTCGATGTCTGGCACCTGCCCGCGCTGCGCGACCTCCTTACCCGCGAGCTCGCCGCGCTCAACCGTCTCGACTGGCTCGACCAGCAATGCCGCCGCCAGATAGAGAGCGGCCTGACCGGTTTTCCACGCGACGAGGAGACGGCCTGGCGCGTGGGCCCCTGCGACCGCCTGCGCGGCCGCGGTCTCTCCGCGCTCCACGCCGTCTGGCACTGGCGCGAGAAGTGGGCCGAGGAGATCGACACGCCACCTTTCAAGGTCTGCAGCAACGACGTGCTTTTCCAGATGGCTCAGGCCGCCGAGCAGGGCGACTCCATCGAGACGATCCTCGCGACCACCAACCTCGGCAAACGCCAGTCCCGCCTCGCCCCCTCGCTCGGCGCCGCGTTGCGCGAGGGTTTTTCGCGCGATCCCTCCACCCTGCCCCGCCGTCCGCGCACGGAGCGCATTCACCTCACCCAGGCTGAAATCGAACGCCAGGATCGCATCAAGTCCCACCGGGACCAAGTGGCGGCGCGGCTCAACCTCGAACCCACGCTCATCGCTCCGCGCAGCACTCTCGTCACTCTTTGCCGCGAGCCCGCACTCCTGGACGAGATCCTTCTTCCGTGGCAGGCCGATCTGCTGCGGGAGGCCTCCGATCTCGCACCGGCCGCCCCGCCTCGGTCCCCGTGACCTGAATCCGGGGCATCTCCGCTGAGGCCGTGCTTGCCAAAGCAGAGGAGCACCACCAACCATTCACCTCTCCCCTATGAACAAGAAGGCTCTCTTGCCCCTCGCTCTCCTCACCGCGGTCGCCGTTCTCTCCGGCTGCGCCCACCAGAAGACCCGTTATGGCAGCCGCACCAACGTCCTTGGCGGCTTGGTGGAGGTGGAAAAGGGCGCCTATCAACCGGCGCTTGGCTCAAGCATCGATGCCAACGTCAATGAACTCGCGGGCGACCCCGGCAAGGTTTCCGGCACCCAAGTTCGCGTTTTCTGGGGCCTCATCAGCACCAACGACTACTGAGTTGCCGGTTAATCGTTTTTAATCTGCCGCGACCGTTTGTTCGGTCGCGGTTCTTTTTTATCCATCGTCCTCCTATCGGCGCGGAGCTCCGCGTGGATAACCGAGACCTTCGTCGCCGTGGGAGAAAACAAAAGGCGCGACTCCGGAAAGGAGGCGCGCCGGGGGAAACGGGAGCGAGAGACGCTGCCTTAGCGAACGCGGCGCTTGAGCGCGAGCTGCACGCCGGCGAAACGGATCGCGCTTTGCAGGCGCTCGAGCTCGGAGGCGTCGACATCCTTGGGCGCGTTTTTCAGGTCCTCTTCGGCGCGCTTCAGCGCCTCCTCGACGAGCTTTTCGTCGATCTTGGCCTCGGTGATCGCCTGCTCGGCGAGCACGGAAACCGTGTCGCCCTCAATCTGGGCGAAACCGTTTCCGATCGCGAGACGCGACTCCTGGCCACCCTTGAGCACGCGCAGCTCTCCGTGCTCGACGCGGGTGAGCAGCGGGATGTGACCGGGAAGGATGCCGATCTCGCCCTGCGCGGTCGGGATGACGACCGTGTCGATGGTGTCGGAATAGACCCGGGCTTCGGGAGTGACGATTTCGAGGGTGAGAGCCATGGCTGAAAAGGGCCCGCGGAACACACGGAACACACGGAAACCAAACCGTGGTTTTTTCCGTGCCCTTCCGTGTGTTCCGTGGGCGATAGGGATTGATTACTTCTTGGAGCCGGCGGCGGCGAGCACCTCGTCGATGCCACCCTTCATGTAGAAGTCGCCCTCGGCCACGTGGTCGAGTTCGCCGCTGAGGATCATCTTGAAGCCGCGGATGGTGTCCTTGACCGGCACCTGCTTGCCGGGCGAGCCGGTGAAGACCTCGGCCACGGTGAAGGGCTGGGAGAGGAAGCGCTGGATCTTGCGGGCGCGGTAGACGAGGGCCTTGTCCTCGGGGGAGAGCTCGTCGAGACCAAGGATCGCGATGATGTCCTGGAGGTCCTTGTAGCGCTGGAGGACCTGCTGAACGGAGCGCGCAACGCGGTAGTGCTCCTCGCCGACGACGGAGGGGTCGAGGGCGCGCGAGCTGGATGCCAGCGGATCGACCGCCGGGTAGAGACCGAGTTCCGCGATCGACCG
>JBDLWD010000162.1:0-2592 GCA_039804465.1 Verrucomicrobiota bacterium
TGGTCGTCTGCTGATCGCGTCACCCGCTCCATGCACCCGCTGGGTGCACGTCGGGGTTCCTCAATCACCATTCGCCCCAACATCTTGCGCGATCCTTTCCCTCCCAATTGCGATTTCTAGGTTTATTCAACGCAGAGCCGCGGAGACGCAGAGAGTCGGAAATGATTTTCCATAAGCTTTATCCCGTCTTTCTCCGCGCCCCTGCGCCTCCGCGTTAAAGTCCGAACCCAAGGTCGTGGTGGTATTAGCCGAGCGTGCGGCGAAAGAGGTCGACCGCGAGGCCCAAGGCCTGGCGCGCTAGTTCGGCGTCGTAGCGCAGGCCCTCGTCGCGGAGAAAGGCGTGGGCGGCGTTGAACTCGTGCCAGGTGAAGTTCACTCCGGCGGCGGCGAGGGTTTGATAAATGAGGGCGCGGCCCTCCTGCGATACGTGCGGGTCCTGGCGTCCGAAAACGAGCAGGAGCTCGCCCTTGATATCGGCGGCACGGGCGAGCGAGTCGTCGTTCATGCCAGCGCCGAGCGAGCGCTTGTGGAGGTCGGTCGGGTAGAAGCAGGCGGCGGCGGAAACGTCCGGATGAAGGGCGGCGCGGTAGGTGAGATGGCCGCCGACGCAGGGGCCGAAGGAGCCGACCGAGCCGGTGCCGGCGTCGTGGTTTTTCAGATACTCGATCACGGCGGCGTTGTCCGCGTCGTAGGCGGCCACGCTTTTGGTGGTTTTAAGCCGGTTGCCGACGTCCGAGCCGGCCTGGTCGTAGGCGAGAACCGTCCCGGCGGGCAGGAACTCGTGATAGATTTCCGGCAGGGCGACGATGAACCCGTGGCCGGCCAGCCAGGCTGCGGTGCGGCGTATGGGGCCGGTTATCTGGAAGATCTCCGAGTGGAAAAGGATGCCGGGAAATCGTCCCGGGCCGGCGGGCCGGAGGACGACGGTCCGCATCGGGCCGGAAGGCGTGGGGAGTTCGATGGTCTCGGGTTCTCGGAGTGTCATGCCGGTAGGGGGCGCGATGATCGTGGTTGAGCCGGGAAAACCCGTCGCCGTGCGGCGCAGATCGCTTCGTTTGACTGGCGGTTTCTTCCCGCCCGGGAGATCCAGGCGCGTTGTGCCGCAACCTTGCGGATGTATTGGAACCGTGTTCTCCCGGGACCTTTAGTGAGCGGGGCCAGCGAGGCCGCCCTCGGCGGCGAGGAGGGTTTCGAACGTGGCCTTGTCGGTGGCCTTCATGTAGGCTTCGCGGGCGCTGATTTCGCCGGCGTCGAAGCGACGCCGGAGCGACACATCCATGGAGATCATGCCTTCCGCCATTGAGCCCTCGATGATGTTGCGGATGGCGGATATGTTGCCCGCGCGGATGGTGCCGCCGAGCGCGTCGTGGGGGAGCAGGATTTCGTGCACGGCGCAGCGTCCGCCCGCCTTTTTCTTGCACAGGAGCTGGGAGACGACACCGCGGAGGCAGGAGCCCAGGGTGACGCGGATCTGGTTCTGCTCGTCGGCGGGGAAGGCGTCGATGATGCGGTCGATGGTTTTGGGGGCGTTGTTGGTGTGGAGGGTGGCGAATACGAGCATGCCCATGGACGCGCAGCCGAGGGCGAGGCGCATGGTCTCGAGTTGGCGCATCTCGCCCACGAGGATGATGTCGGGGTCGGCGCGCATGGCGCCCTTGAGCGCGTCGGCGAAGGACTCGGTGTGCTCGAGCACCTCGCGGTGCACGATGACGGATTTTTTGTTGGTGTGAACGAACTCGATGGGGTCCTCGACCGTGACGATGTGGCGGGTGGAGTGGACGTTGATATAGTCCATCATCGCCGCGAGCGTGGTGGACTTGCCCGAGCCGGTGGGGCCGGTGACGAGGACGAGGCCCTCGCGGAGGTGACAGAGCTTTTTGAGCGCCTCGGGGAGTTTCAGGTCGTCGAAGGAAAGGATCTTGGAGGGAATTTGGCGGAACACGGAGGCCATGCCCCAGGCGTTGCGGAGGTAGTTCACGCGGAAGCGCGCGAGGCCCGGGATCTCGTAGGCGAAGTCGAGATCGTGGTGCTTGAGGAAATGTTCCCAGCGGTGGGGCGCGCAGATTTCCTTGAGCAACTCCTCCATGCGTTCGGGGGAGGTCTTGGGGAACTCGGACAGGTCCACGAGCGAGCCGGAGACGCGGGCGCGGGGATGGATGCCGACCATCATGTGGAGGTCGGAGCCGTCTTTGGCTCGCATGGAGCGGAGCAATTGGTCGATGGCGGCGGGCATGGGGGCGGGAGCTAGGGGCTGGGAGCGGGGAGCAGGGGGCGGAGTGGACGTCAGTCGTTGCCGGGGACGGAGGAGCGGACGGCTTTGTTGAGGATGTTGGTGCGGGCGACCTCGTTGGTGATTTTGCCCTCGCGCCAGAGTTCGAGGATGGAGTTGTCCATGGAGATCATGCCCTCGCGTTTGCCGGTATCGAGGGCGCTGGGAATGCCCTGGGTCTTGCCGTCGCGTATCATCGACGAGACGGCGAGGGTGTTGACCAGGATCTCGGTGGCGAGCGCGACGCCGCCGCTTTTGGCGGGGAGGAGGCGTTGGCAGAGGATGCCGCGGAGACTCTGGGCGACCATGGCGCGGATCTGGGA
>JBDLWD010000163.1:0-6029 GCA_039804465.1 Verrucomicrobiota bacterium
TGGTGGCGAAGACCTGGAGTCCGGGAGCGGTCAGCTATGGAGCAGTTTGGCCTCGACCCCGAGAATGCCGAGGATGAGGGCGAGCGCGCTTCCGCTCAGATAGTAGAGGACCTGGCGGGTATCGACCACCCCGCGGGTGAAATCCTCGAGGTGGGTGAAGACCTGGAGATAATCGACCGCGGCGCGCAGACCGGCGAGGTGATCGAGCTTCAGCACTTCCAGGGTGGCGGTGAAACGGGTGCCGATCACGAGCGCGAGCAAAAGCACGAAGGCGAGGATGCCGGCCACCGCCTGGTTGCGGGTGAGCGCGCTGGCAAGAATGCCGACTGCGACGAAAAGCGTGCCGGAGACGGCGATGAAAAGATAACCGCCGATCAAGGGGGCGAGGTCGGGTCCCTGCGCCGCGCCGGAAAACCAGTGCAGGATGTAGAAAAATCCTCCGGTGCAGGCCCACAGCCCGAGGTAGAGGGCGTAGGCGGCGAAGAACTTGGCGAGCACGATTTGCGGCGTGGTGACGGGCGCGGTCAGCAGCGTTTCCAAAGTGCCGAGGCGCCTCTCCTCGGCCAGCGACTTCATGGTGAGGAGCGGGACCATGAAGAAGACCGGTATCCAGAAGAGTTGGAAAAACACCGCCGCGGGCGAGCCCTCCTGGGGGGCGGCGGCGAAGGTTTCGAGGATGCCGGCGAACACAAAGCCCATGACGAGCAGGAAGAGCGTCGCCGCGATGTAGGTCGCGGGGCTCACCAGCAGCATGCGGAGTTCGTGGGCGAGCAGGATGCGGAAGGCGCGCATGGGGTAGCAGGGAGCTAGGAGCGGTGAGCGGGGAAGGAGGAGGGCGAGGGGGCGGGGGGCGTTTCGGCTCCTTGCTCCCGGCTCCTTGCTCCTGGCTCCCTGGTTTGGGTGGCGGCGAGGAAAACTTCCTCGAGGGTGTGGCGTGAGCGGCCGAGGGCGCGAAGGCGGAAGCGGCCGCCGCGGGCGAGCGCATGGACGAGCGCCTCGCGCAGATCGGGGGCGTCGGCCGGGGCGGTGAGCCGGAGCGTGACGAAGCCCGCGGAGTCGGCCGACGAAGTGGAGACGAGGGCGAGGCCGGGGTGCACGTCGGCCAGCGCGGCCGGGATGTGTTCGAGCGGGCCGGCGAGCTCGATCTCGTAGTGGCCGTGGCCGAAGAAGTCGCGGCGCAGCTCGGCGGGCGCGCCGGTCGCGACCACGCGGCCCTGGTTGATGATCAGCACGCGGTCGCAGGTGACCTCGATCTCGGGCAGGATGTGCGAGCTGATGAGCACGGTCATGCGTCCGCGCAGGGAAGAGATGAGGTCGCGCACGGCGAGGATCTGGTGCGGGTCGAGCCCGATGGTGGGCTCGTCCATGATGATCAGCGGCGGCTCGGCCAGGATGGCGTCGGCGATGCCCACGCGCTGGCGGTAGCCTTTGGAAAGCTTGCCGATGATGCGATCGCGCACGCGGCCCAGGTCGCAGAGGTGGACGACCTCGTCGAGGCGCGGGGCCAGCTTGCGGCGGGTGAGGCCTTTCAGCCGGCCGCGAAGATGGAGATACTCGCCGACCCGCATGTCCTCCGGCAGCGGGTTGTTTTCCGGCATGTAGCCGAGCCGGGTCTTCACCTCGGCGGGATCGGCGGCGACGTCTACGCCGCAAACGGTGACCTGGCCGGAGGTGGCGGGCAAAAAGCCGGTCAGGATGCGCAGCGTGGTGGATTTGCCCGCGCCGTTGGGCCCGAGGAGACCGATGATCTCGCCCTGGGCCACCTCGAAGCTGACGCCGCGCACGGCCGGGTGTCCGGCGTAGGTTTTCACCAAATCGCGCACCACAATGGCGGGCGAGGCGGCGGGAGAGGAGGTCGCGGTGGCGGCGTCGGACATTGGGGCGAATTAAAGAAAATCAGCAAAAACGACCGCAGACCTGCCTCCAAGGGCCAAAGTTGCGCGGTTTTTAGGCCGAGTGGTTGAGTGCGTGGGCGGCGGCCAGCCCGGTCAGCGCCAGATCGGGCACGACGCGTGCGGGCAGGCGGAGGCGGTCCTGGACCACCTGGGCGGCGCCGCCGGACAGAAAAATCTCCGCGGAAGGCAGGCGGCGGGCGGCGTATTCGGCCAAAACGGCGTCCAGCAGCGTCTGGATGAGCCCCGCGAAGCCCACGATGGCGCCGATGCGAATCGCCTCGGCGGTGGATTTGCCGATGACGCTGGTGACGGGCGTGGCCAGATCCGTGACCAGGGGGAGCTGGGCGGTGCGCTCGTGCAGGTAGCGGGTGACGAGTGCCGGGCCGGGTGTGATGATGCCGCCCTCATAGCCGCCTTCCGGCGTGACCAGATCGAAGGTGACGGCGGTGCCGAGATCGATGACCACGGCCGGCCGACCGGGGGCGAGGGCGTGCGCGCCGGCGGCGTTGGCCAGCCGGTCCTGGCCGATTTCGGCGGGGTTGGGGTAGGTTATGGGAACGCCGAGCCTCACTTGGTGGGTGAGCTGCCAGGTCGGCAGGCCGGAAGCCTGGGCGACGGCGAGCAGTCGGGGCGTGGCGGCGGGCACGACCGAGCAGAAGGCGATGGAACGAGGGGCCGTGGCCGCGGCGAGGACGGCGGGCAGGCCTTCGGCGGGATCGTCGATCAGGGCGGTGGGCAAGTCGCGCTGGCCGTCCAGCGCGCCGTCACGGTGAAAGGCCAGGTGCGTGTGGGTGTTGCCTATGTCGATGCAGAGCAGGGACCCGGAAACGGCGGAGACTTGGGAGGAGGACGCGGACATCGGGAGCGCCGCCAACTAGCGCGAGCCGTCGGGCCACGGCAAGGAGGAGTTGGCCGAAGGGCCGGGCAAAGGCGCTTCCTTTTTTGTTGTTTGCGGCGTTGCGGTCGGCGGCCGGGCGGCTGGGCTAGGGGGCCATGCTATTCGAAGCGACGACCGGACCGGGCCTGCGCCGCAAGGCGGGGCTGATGTTTTGGGTTATCCTGCTGGCCTGTGGCTGCGCCCCCGCCGCCCGGGCCGAGGCCATGGCCGAAGCCGGCGCGCCGCCCGCCGCGGTGGCCGAGGCCGCGCCGGAGCGCGCGGTGGTGCAGATCCTCGTCTCCTCGCAGGTGCCGGTGTTTGACGCGCCCTGGCGCTGGCAGCCGATCATGCGCTCCACGGGCACGGGATTTGTCATCGAGGGCGGACGCATCATGACCAACGCCCATGTAATCGCGTGGGCCAAGCAGATCCTCATCCGTCGTTATCAGGATCCGCGTCTTCTGCCTGCGCGGGTGGTGTTCGCCGGGCATGACTGCGATCTGGCCTTGCTCGAACCGATGGATCCCAAGGACCTCGACGGCGTGAAGGCGCTCGAGTTCGGCGAGTTGCCCGCGGTGCAGTCCACGGTGGTGACCTGCGGTTATCCGGCCGGCGGCGACCAGATGTCTTTCACGCGCGGCGTGGTGTCTCGCATCGAGGTGCAGCCTTACGCGCATCCCGGCAACCGCGCCTGGCTGGCGGTGCAGACCGATGCGGCGATCAACCCGGGAAACAGCGGCGGTCCGGTGTTTCAGGACGACAAAGTCGTGGGCGTGGCATTTCAGGGCATACCCGGGCTGCAAAACGCGGGCTTCTTCATCCCGCCCGAGGTGGTGGGTCATTTTTTGAACGACGTGAAGGACGGCCGCTACGACGGTTTTCCCATGGCTGGCGTTTCGTTTGAGGCCCTGCAAAATCACGCCTATCGCCGCCTGCTCGGGCTGGCCGACGATGGACGTGGCGCGCGCGTGGACTGGCTGCGCGCGGATGGCCCGGCGGCGCGGGTGTTGCGAGCGGATGATGTCTTGATTGAGGCGGGCGGTTTCCCGGTCGGCAGCGACGCCATGATTCCGTATCGCGAAAACCGTGTGGCGGCGGGAGTGGCGTTTCAGCAGACGCAGGCCGGCGAGACGATTCCGCTTAAAATATGGCGCGACGGCCATTCTCTGGAGCTCGAGGTGAAGATGGAGGCCTACGACGGTGACCGGCTGGCCGGAAGCCAATACGATGAGCCGCCACGCTACTACATACACGCCGGTCTCGTTTTCACGCCGCTCAGCGCCAACTACCTCGACACGGTCGGCCAGGCCGGGCGCGACTACCTCTGGGAAGGCCTTGCCAGGCTTACCTACGAGTTGCATCACCGGACGGTGGAGGGCGCGAGCGAATCCCGGCCCGAGCCCGTGGTGCTGGCGGGCGTGCTGCCCCACGCGGTAAACGCCGACCTCGACGTGCGCGGGCGCGTGCTGGTAAACAAGATCAACGGCGTGCGCATCGATCGGCTCGAGGACGTGAAGCGCGCGCTGGAGCAAAACCAGGGCGCGCGCCACCTGCTGGAGTTTTCGGGGCCCGAGGACGGCCCGATGGAGGCGCTGGACCGCGCCGCGGCGGCCGCCGCGCATTCTGAAATCCTTCGCACCTACGGCATCGTCTCCGACCAACGTTTTTAAAAAAGGCCCCGCCATGCATCGCCGTTTCTTTCTTCGCTTACTGGCCCCTCTCGCCGTGCTCGGGATTTTTGCCGCCCTTGTGCCCGCGGCGCGAGCGCAGTTGCTTAAACGCACGGGATGGGAGAGCTCCTTGGTGAGCATCGAGGCGACCTACAAAGTCTACGACGCCTTCCAGCCTTGGAACGAGCCCACCCGCGCCATTCGCAAGCACGGCGTGGTGATCGGTCCGGGGGAGATTCTCACCACCGCGCAATACCTGCCCGCGCACACGCTGGTCCGCGTGCAAAAAGGCGGTCGCGGTCGCTGGCACGACGCGCGCGTGAAGTGGTGGGACGCCCAGTCCAACATCGCCATCCTCGAATCCGCCTCGCCCGCCTTCTGGCAGGGGCTGACGCCCGCGCCGCTGGCCGAAAAGGCGGGCCGCGGGCCGGAGTTTGATCTCGTGCGCTGGCGCGACGGCAACCTGGAGACGCGTCGCGTGGAGTTCGGCAAATTCACCGTGGGCGAGGGCGCGCTCGGGTTCGCCCCGCACGTGCAACTCGAAGTGAGCACCGATCTGACCGGCCTGGGCTGGACCGAGGTGGTGGCGCGGGACGGTGCGGTGGCCGGCCTAACGACCTACTCCAACGGCCGGGTTTGCGGCGTGTTGCCCGCGCCCTTCATTCGCGACGTGCTCAAGGCCTGGCGCGAGGGCCGGTTCTCCGGGCTCGGCTACTTCGACTTCACCTGGCAGCCGGGCGGCAACCCCGAGTTGCTGAAGGAACTGGGCCTCGCGGGCGAACCGCGCGGAGTGGTGGTGCATCGCGGCGGGCGCGAATCCGATCCGGCCGCGTCGCCCCAGCCGCGCGACATCCTGCTCGAGATCGACGGAAAACCCATCGACAGCGAAGGCGATTACCTCGATCCCGACTACGGACATCTCATGCTGGAAAACCTCGCCAACCGCGGCCATTTCGCCGGCGCGACGGTGAAGATGAAGGTCCGCCGCGGAACCGAGGAGCTGGAGTTCGGCTACGTGGTGCCGAAAGCGGAGTTCGCCGACGAGACGGTGCCGCGCGAGGTGTTCGACGGCGCCCCGAAATATCTCATGGCCGGCGGACTTGTGTTTCAGCCCTTTGCCCAGCCCTTCCTGCGCGGCTGGGGCGAGGAGTGGCGGAAATTCGCGCCGTTCCGCCTCCAGTATTGGCAGTTCGAGGAGCCCGCCGACGGACGGAAATCCCTGGTCGTGCTCAGCGGCGTGCTGCCCGACGCGATCAATCTCGGCTATCAGGACGCGGTCATGCTCGTGGTGGACAAGGTCAACGGCCGCGCGATTTCCACCCTCGCCGACCTCGCCGACTCACTGAAAGCGCCCTCCTCGGGCGGCGTGCATCGCTTCGCGTTCATGCCGGGCCGCGATCTGCAGCGCCTCGTTCTCGATGCCGCCTCCCTTGACGAGGCGACAAAGCGCGTGAGGGACTACTACGGCCTGCCCGCCGAGTCACGGCTTTGAGGCTGGGCTACCCCGCCTGCCGTCCGCCCTCAGCGTTTCTTGAAGATCACCTGCGGCGCGGTCTCGAGCTGGCCGCGGGTGACGCCCATTTGGTT
>JBDLWD010000164.1:0-2943 GCA_039804465.1 Verrucomicrobiota bacterium
GGATGATGTCGTAGCAGCCGGATACGAAAACGCGGATCATCCATCACTCTTTCCTGCACGTTCCGCCGGCGTCCAGCCCGTTTCCCTTCGACCAAAGCCAACCGCCACCGCTCGGCGCCCCCAACGCCGGAGACCGCCACCAGCCAGCTACCGGAGCCGTTCGCCAGATCCGTCCACCCGCCGATCTTCCGGACACCCCCTTAAATCCGCCAAACCACTAGTCAATCATTGATTGACTTTATTCGGGGGTGGGTTTCGCGTCGCGCTCCCGCACGGTTTCCCCTCGCGTCTTACCGGCCTCGCCCCGCTTATCGCGACATGTCGTTTGATAATCTCGGCCTCCACTCCAGCATTCTCCGCGCCGTCCAGGCCAAGGGATACACCACACCCTCGCCCATCCAAGAGCAGGCTATTCCGATCGTGCTCACCGGCCGCGACCTCGTCGCCTCCGCCCAGACGGGCACCGGCAAAACCGCCGCTTTCGCGCTCCCCATCCTGAACCGCCTCGGCCCGCACAAAAAGCCCGGTCCTCGTGTCCTCATCCTCGAACCCACCCGCGAACTGGCCGCCCAGGTTGACGAAAACTTCGCCGACTTCGGCAAGTTCACCGATCTCAAGCGCGCCCTCCTCCACGGCGGCGTCGGCTACGGAAAACAACGCGCCGATCTGCTCGCCGGCGCCGACATCGTCACCGCCACCGTCGGCCGACTGCTCGACTTCCTCAACGAACGCGTCCTGCGCCTCGACCACCTCCAGGTTCTCGTCCTCGACGAGGTCGACCGCATGCTCGACATGGGCTTTATCAAGGACGTCAAAAAGATCGTCTCCCTCTGCCCGAAAAACCGCCAGACTCTCTTCTTCTCCGCCACCATTCCGCCGGAGATCCAGGATATCGCCCGCTTCGCACTCAAGGACCCCGCCACCGTCTCCATCGGACGCCAGCGCTCCGTCAACGAGTCCGTCACGCACGCCATCTACCCGGTCCCGCACCACCTCAAGTTCCCCCTCCTTCTCGAGCTCCTCAAGAAGACCGACTACAAAAGCGTCATCGTCTTCAGCCGGACCAAGCACGGCGCGGACAAGATCGCCCGCAAACTCAAGGCCGAGGGCCACACCGTCGCCCTCCTGCACGGCGATCGCAGCCAGGGCCAGCGCAAGGCCGCGCTTGAGGGCTTCAAGGACGGCTCGCTCGAGGTGATGGTCGCGACCGACATCGCCGCGCGCGGTCTCGATGTCGCCGGCGTCACTCACGTCATCAACTACGACATCCCGGGCACGCCCGATGACTACGTGCACCGCATCGGCCGGACCGGTCGCGCCGCCGCAGAGGGCGACGCCTTCACGCTCATGACGCCCGACCAGACCGGCGAGGTGCGCGCGATCGAAAAGTTCATCAAGGCCACCATTCCGCAGCTCACGATGGAGGGTTTCGACTACAAGGCGAAGGCGCCGACTCCCCTACCCGGCCAAGGTGGCGGTGGCGCTGGCGGCGGCAACGGCCCCCGCGGCTTCCGCACCCCGCGTTTCGGCGGCGGTGGCGGCGACCAGCAGCGCCATCATGGACACCGTCCCGACGGCCGCCCCACCTCCGCGCAGCCTCAGCGCGCCGAGCACCGTCGCGCCGACGACGCCGGCCCGCGCGCCCCGCTCCCGGGCACGACCGGCGGCAAGGGCAGCGGCGGCCAGCAACGCGACAAGGACCGCGCGCCGAATCCCTTTATCCAGAAAGGCCGCCCCGGCGCTCACTGGCAGACCCGCAGCAGCGGCCGCCGCTGATGTTGGTCACCGGAGGGTGCCTACACTCCCGGCGCGATTTCCTTCAGCGCCGCGAGTAGCACCTCCCAATCCGCCTCGGTCGTCGACCAGCCTGCGCTGAAACGCAGCGCACGGCGCGCCTCCTCGGGCGCCACACCAAGCGCTGCGAGCACATGTGAAGGCCCGTCCTTGCGCGTCGTGCAGGCCGCGCCGCTCGAGACCTGGATGTCACGCTTGTCGAGCCGCGCGATCCAGCGCGCAAAATCGCCATGCGGCATGATAGCAAAGACGGTGTTCCAAAGCCGATCCGCATCCGTATCCGCTCCCACGATACGCAATCCCGGCAGCGCCGAGACCACTTCGCGCTCGAACGCCTTGCGCCACCCTTCGCGTTGCGATTCCCAGATCACCTGCGTGCGCTCGCACTCGCCCAGCGCCGCGCAGAGAGCCGACGCACCCGCCACGTCCTCCGTGCCCGCGCGGTGCCCGCCTTCCTGCAAGCCGCCGCCCTGCGAAACAAAATCCGGCTCCGCCCGTCCTGCGGGCAGCTTTACAAGACCGACGCCCTTCGGCGCGCCAAACTTGTGGCCGCTGGCGATCACCCATGCACCGCAATCGCCCAGCCCCGCGCCGGTCAGCTTGCCCAGCCACTGCGTCGCATCGCAGAGATACGGCACGCCATCGCCGCCGCGCGCCGAGCGGCAGACCTCCGCGATGCGATCCCAAGGCTGGATCACGCCGGTCTCGTTGTTGGCCGCCATCACGACCACCCCGGTAGCCCCCGCCGCGATCGCGGCGCGAACCGCCTCGGGCGACACCACGCCGGCCACATCATGCATCAGCCAATCTATCCGGCCCGCGAAAAATTTCCCTGCCGCCGCCAGCACACAGGCGTGCTCCGTCGCCGCCACCGCGATGCGCGCGTCCGGCGGCAGCTTCGCCGCCCAGTGGGCCATCACCGCATGCGCGCCCTCGGTGGCTCCCGAGTTGAAGACATACTCCTCCGGCTTGCCGCCTAACAGGATGGCCAGCGCCTCGTGGTAACTGTCCAGCCGGATGCGCGCCCGCGCCCCCGCCCGCGTCGGGCTGGAGGCGTTGTGCCAGTTTTCCCCTTGCACGCGCAACCAGGCCTCGCGGGCGCAATCGGCGAGCGGCGTGGTGGAGTTGTGGTCAAAATAGGGCATGCGG
>JBDLWD010000165.1:0-7881 GCA_039804465.1 Verrucomicrobiota bacterium
ATGTGAAAGGACGGCGGGGCCCAGCGCAAGGACGCGTGCAGGGGGTCTGCCATAACCCCGCCACGTCTCCGGGAACTTACCAGAAACGGGATAACCGGCTTTGTCTCAACGGACGCGCCCCAGCGCGGCGGGTCCTCAGCTTTTCAAGGACTTATCAGCCGTCGCAGATAAACACCGTAGCCAGACTTGCCCAAACTGTTGATCAACCCTTCCAGGTCGGACCGGTCCAGCCAGCCCTGGCGCCAAGCGATCTCCTCGAGGCAGGCAATCTTCAGGCCCTGACGGTTTTCGATCACAGAGACAAATTGCGCAGCCTCCAACAGGCTGTCGGGCGTGCCCGTATCGAGCCAGGCGGTGCCTCGTCCGAGCAGTTCCACCCGCAAATCGCCGCGCGCGAGGTAGAGGCGGTTGAGGTCCGTAATCTCCAGCTCGCCGCGGGCGCTAGGCTTGAGCGAGCGGGCGAGGTCGACCACGTCGGAATCATAGAAGTAGAGCCCGGGAACAGCGTAGTTGGATTTAGGCTGCGCAGGCTTCTCCTCGATAGAGATCGCCCTTCCGTCGGGCGCGAACGCCACCACGCCGTAGGCGCGGGCGTCGGCCACATGATATCCGAAGATCGTAGCGCCGGATTGCTGCGCACTGGCGGCCTGCAGGCAGCGGGCGAGGTCGTGGCCGTAAAAGAGATTGTCGCCGAGAACAAGCGCGACGCGATCCCCGGGCCGAAGGAAACCGCAGTCGGCGGCGATAGTGAAAGCCTGGGCGAGGCCGTCGGGCGAGGGCTGCTCGGCGTAGGAGAACCGCACGCCGAATTGCGAGCCGTCGCCCAGCAGGCGGCGGAAGAGCGGCAAGTCAGCCGGCGTGGAGATGATCAGGATCTCGCGAATGCCCGCCAGCATGAGAATGCTCAGCGGGTAGTAGATCATGGGCTTGTCGTAGACCGGCATGAGCTGCTTGGAGACCGCGATGGTAAGCGGGTAGAGCCGCGTGCCGGAGCCACCGGCCAGCACAATACCTTTGCGGGATTGTGCTGGAGTTGAAGTGGTAAGTTTAAGTTGAAGAGTCACTGGCGGGGAATCGACGCGCGTAATGTGTTGATTTTATCACTCCAAGCTTCGGCTCAGACCTTGGATCATTCGGGAGATTTCTTTGAGCTCTGTGATGATGCGATCGCAGTCAGACGGGTTTATGTAGGCCAGTGCCCGGGCTCTCATTATTTGCGAACGGGCCTCACCGGCAGAGCCCTTGGCGTAACTCAGAAATTGCCTGAACTCGGCTTTACCGAAACGCTCGCAGCCTTCAGCGATGTTATCAGATATGCTGTTTTTTGAGCGGGTGATCTGGTCTTTAAACCCCCAATCGCGGCACTCCGCGAGAAGTTGATAAATCTCAATGCTCAATGCGTGACTGCGCTGCCAGACCGCGAGCCTTTCAAATGAATCTTCTGAAACAGGGCTGCTCATCTTAAACTTAAACTCCGAACTTAATCTGGCCTGCCGCAGGCGCTGCCGAGGCGCTCGGGCCGGTAGCTGCCGTTAAGGATGCCGGCGGTCCACGCCATGTTATCGAGATACCATTGGACGGTTTTGCGGAAGCCGGAGACGTGGTCCTGACGCGGGATCCAGCCGAGTTCGCGCCGGATCTTGGTCGCGTCGATCGCGTAGCGGAGGTCGTGGCCGGGGCGGTCCGCCACGAAGGCGATCTGGTCGGCGTAGGGGCGACCGTCGGCGCGAGGCCGGAGTTCGTCGAGCAGTCCGCAGAGCAGACGCACGAGGTCGATGTTACGACGCTCGTTGTTGCCGCCGATGTTGTAGGTCTGGCCGGAACGTCCGCGGGCCACGACGGTGTGGAGGGCCTCGACATGGTCGCCCACGTAGAGCCAGTCGCGGATGTTTTCACCCTTGCCGTAGACGGGGAGGGGTTCGCCGCGCAGCGCCCTGAGGATTACGACCGGGATGAGTTTTTCGGGAAACTGGAAGGGGCCGTAGTTGTTGGAGCAGTTTGTCACCAGGACGGGCAGGCCGTAGGTGTCGGCCCAGGCGCGGGCGAGGTGATCGCTGGAGGCCTTCGAGGCGGAATACGGCGAGTGAGGATCGTAGGGGGTCTCTTCGGTGAACAGACCCTCGGTGCCGAGGGAGCCGTAGACCTCATCGGTGGAGACGTGGAGGAAACGGAAGCGCTCGCGGGCCGGGCCGGAGAGTTTTTCGAAGTGGGCGCGTGCGGCCTGGAGGAGCGTAAAGGTGCCGATAACGTTGGTCTGGATGAAGGCGGCGGGACCGGCGATGGAGCGATCGACGTGGCTCTCGGCCGCGAGGTGCATGACCCAGTCGGGCTGAAACTCGGCGAAGATCCTTTGCATCGCGGCAGCATCACAGATGTCGGCGCGGGCGAATCGATGGCGGGGATCTTCGGCGAGATCGGCGAGCGAGGCGAGGTTGCCCGCATAGGTGAGCGCGTCGACGTTGAGCACCTCGTGCCCGTGATCGCAAACGAGCGCGCGGACCAGGTTGGAGCCGATGAAGCCGGCGCCGCCGGTGACCAAAATTTTCATTAAAATTTTGAGATGAAGATAAAAGTTTAAGTTGAAGGGGTCGGAGATCGGAGGCGGGACCTTAATCTTAAACTTTAAGCTTAAACTGACGAAGTGCTCCAGTTCTTGAGCGCGGAGCGGACGGCCTCGCGCACCGGAGTGAGCGCGATACCAACCGAGGCGAGTTTGGCCGAGGACATCACGCAATTGCTGCGCGGGGCGCGGGCGGCTTTTGCCATGAACTCGGCCTCGTCGGCGAAGAAGGCGTAGGTTTTGGCGCAGACGCCGCTTTCGACGATGAGGTCGACTACCTCGCGGGTGGTGACGTGGCCCGGGTTGGTGACATTGTAGACGCCGAAGGGGACGCGTTTTTCCCAGCAGGCGAAGGTCGCCGCGACGAACTCCTGAAGCTGGGAGATAGAGTTGGCCGCATCCAGCAACCGTTCGTAGCGCATGAGCTTGGCGAGATAGTTGCGCGGACCATCGCGATGATCGAAAGGTATGCGCAAGCGCCAGACATACACGGCGGGAACACCGGCCAAAGCCTCCTCTCCCAGCGCCTTGGTTCCGGAGTAGAAAGAGCAGTTGTTTTGGCGAAACGTGAAGTTGGGCGCATCCTCTTCGGTGAAGCCGGAGCCGTCGGGACGGGCGCCGGTGTAGATGCAGCCCGAGGAAACGTGTCCCCAAGGCACGCCGGCAGCGGAGCAGGCCTCGGCGATGCGGCCGGGCAGGACCGCATTGCCAAACATGCAGTCCTCTTTGTTCAACTCGCAGGCATCCACGTTGGGCTTTCCGGTGTAGCCCGCGGCGTTGATCAGAAAGGACACCTTCTCGGCGCGCAAAGCGGTCAAAAGCCTGGCGGGGTCCGAGTAGTCCAGTTCGCGCCGGGCGATTGAGCGAAACGCCAAACCCTTTTTCGCCAGAAAAACCTGATATGCCTGGCCGACGTAGCCGGAGCCTCCGAGCAGGTAGATCATGGCGTAAGGCGTTTGCTCATAAACCCGAGGGCAAAGAGGCGAATAGCCCGGCCAAAAACGTGGTTTTCCCAAGAATGCTCACCAGAACGCTGGGATCGGCCTGTAGCTCGTGAAGGTTCTTGTGACTGGCCACTCCGATCGACTGGCGGATAGCGCCACCCTCGGCAAGGGTCTTCAGCGCCCGCCCAAGCCCGCGGCCACCGATACCGGTCGCTATCATCGATAGTAACCCGAGACCCGCGGAGCGCCGACTGGCGGAAAACAAAACCCCGCTCCTTGCGGGAGCGGGGCGAAAACGCCGGGGCGTTTGAAAAAGGAGCCTTAGGCGGCGCCGGACTTGGCCTTGATGTAGTCGACGACCTGGCCGACGGTCTTCAGCTTCTCGGCGTCGGCCTCGGGGATCTCGCCCTTGATCTCGTCCTTGAACTCTTCCTCGAAGGCCATGATGAGCTCGACGGTGTCGAGAGAGTCGGCGCCGAGATCGTCCAAGAAGGACGCGGTGGGCGTGATCTGCTCTTCGTTCACGTTGAGCTGGTTCACGATGATCTCTTTGACGCGCTGTTCGATGGTTTTTTGGTCGGCCATATTGATGGAAATTTGGATGGGTGAAAGGCTCACATGGACATGCCGCCGTCAACGGCAAAAACCTGCCCTGTGACATAGCTGGCCTCGTCCGAGGCCAGGAAGGCCACGGCGTGGGCGATCTCGGCGGACTCGCCGAAACGCTGCATGGGGATGAGGGCGGTGGCGCCCTGCTTCACCTCTTCGCTGAGCTCGGCGGTCATGTCAGTCTTGATGAAGCCCGGGGCGACGACGTTCACGGTGACGCCGCGTTTGGCGAACTCCTTGGCGGTGGCCTTGGTGAAGCCGATCATGCCGGCCTTGGCGGCGGCGTAGTTGGCCTGGCCGGCGTTGCCCATGATGCCGGTGACGGAGGAGATGTTGACGATGCGGCCAAAGCGGGCGCGGCACATGGGCCAGCCGATGGCCTTGGTCCAATGGAAGCAGCTCGTGAGGTTGGTCTGGATAACGTCGTTCCAGTCGGCGTCGCTCATGCGGGCGAGGAGGCCGTCGCGGGTGATGCCCGCGTTGTTCACGAGGATGTCGATCTTGCCGAACTCCTTCACGAGGGCCTCGGCGGCGGCGGCCACGGCCGCGCCGTCGGCGACGTCGACCGCGAGGGCCTTGGCCTTGCCGCCGGCGGCGACGATGGCGTCGGCGACCGCCCCGCAGGAGGAGGCGGACTTGGAAACGCAGATGACGGTGACGCCCTTGGCGGCGAGGGTTTCGGCGATGGCTTTGCCGATGCCGCGGCCGGCGCCGGTGACGAGAGCGGTGCGATTGGTGAAGGTCATGGGAAGGGAGCTAGGAGCAGGGAGCTGGGGGCGGGGAGCTTAAAAAGAAGAGCCTCCCGTTTGACCGGGAGGCGGGGGCGTCGTGGACGGGAAGCGGCTTAGTAGACGTCGCGCTGGTAGCGCTTATCCTTCTTCATCTGCTTCACGTATTCCTGCGCCTGCTCGATGGACATGCCGCCCTGCTCGGCGATGATGTCGTGGAGGGCCTGGTCAACGTCCTTGGCCATGCGCTTGGCGTCTCCGCACACGAAGAAGCCGGCGCCGCCCTTGATCCAGGACCAGAGCTCGGCGGCGCTGGCGCGCATCTTGTCCTGCACGTAGACCTTCACGCCCTGGTCGCGGGACCACGCGAGGTCGAGCTTGGCCAGCTTGCCCTCGGCGAGATACTTTTCCCACTCCTCCTGATAGAGGAAGTCGGTGGCGTGCTTCTGGTCGCCGAAGAACAGCCAGTTGCGGCCGGTGGCGCCGGAGGCGACGCGGTCCTGCACGAAGGCGCGGAACGGGGCGATGCCGGTGCCGGGGCCGACCATGATGCAGTCGGTGGCGCCGTTTTCCGGCGGGCCGAAGTGCGAATTGGAAACGAAAACGGGCGTCGGGGTCTCGTTGGCGACCACGCGGTCGGCCATGAAAGTGGAGCATACGCCGTGACGCTCGCGACCGTTGGTCTGGTAACGGACGACGGCGACGGTGAGGTGGATCTCGTTCGGGTAAACCTTGGAGGAGGACGCGATCGAGTAGAGGCGCGGCATGAGCTTGCGCATGTGGTCGACCAGCTCCTGCGGGGTGAGCTTGGCGGAGGGGAACTCGGCGAGGAGGTCGAGGTATTCGCGGTCGTCGAGGAAGGCGGTGAGCTGCTCCTTGGCCTCGGGCTTGAGGAGGGCCTCGAGCCTGGCCTTTTCTCCGGCGTCGGTGGCCTTGTTAAAGAGCGTGGTGACGATCTTCGCGGTCGGGCCGGCGAGGGCGAGGCGGTGGCTGAGGGCCTCGCGCAGGGTGATGGGCGCGGCCAGCTTCAGCATGGCGGGCGAGACTGGCTCGTCGCCGGTGGCGTGGAGACGCTCGATGATCTCCCCGACCTCGGACGCGCGATTGGTCGGGAAAACGCCCAGCGAGTCGCCGGCCTTGTAGCCGAGGTCGCTGCCCTTGAGCGACACGACGAAGTGGCGGGTTTCCTTGGCGGAGCCGGGCTTGTTGAGCAGGCGGTTCTCGGTGATGCGGGCCGGGAACGGATTCTCTTTGGTGTATTGGGAGGCGGCGGCGGGAGCGGACATAAGGTGACATACGTCAATCCCGCGCCCCGCCCGCGCAAGCCCTTACTTCACTCCGCATGCCCGCGCTTGCGTCGCAGCCCGGCATCGAACCAACTCCTCCGCCCATGCCCGACACCTCGCTTCGCCTGCAAAAGTTCCTCGCCGACGCCGGCATCTGCTCGCGCCGCGCGGCCGAGCAGTTGATCGCACAGGGAGAAGTCCTGGTAAACGGCCGCCCCGCCGTGCTGGGGCAAAAAATCGATCCCTCGGCCGACAAGGTCAGCGTCGAGGGCCGCCAGGTGCGCGTCTCCGCGGCCGCCGCGCAAAAAATCACCGTCGCGGTCCACAAACCCCGCGGCCTGATCTGCTCCAACGATGACCCGCACAACCCCGAGACCGTTTTCGCCCTCCTTCCGCCCAAGCTCTCGGGCCATCGCTTCTTCTGCGCCGGCCGCCTGGACAAGGACTCCGAGGGGCTGGTCATCCTGACCACCGACGGCGACCTCGCCCAGCGCCTCACCCACCCCAGCCAGGAGGTCACGAAGCGCTACCTCGTCGTTCTGGAAAAAGGCTTCCCGCGCGAAAAAATCCACCGCCTGCTGAACGGCATCATCGCCGAGGACGGCGAGCGCCTGAAGGTTGAATACGCCAATCTGATCAACGCCAGCCCCGGCGGCCTCGCCACCTCGCTCGACGTGCACATGCACCACGGCAAAAAGCGCGAGATCCGTCAGCTCTTCCTCGGCCTCGGCTTCCCGGTCAAACGCCTGAAACGCTACCAGATCGGCGCCTTTTCCCTGCGCGGCCTGTCCCTGCGCTCCGGCAAGGTGCTTTCCCCCGCCGAGATCGAGTCTCTCTTCGCCCAGCCGCCATCGGTCCCCCACGCGCCCAAACGCGCCACCGGCGCCAAAGGCCTCGCCAAACCGCGCCGGACCGGCAAAACCTCCTCCTAATCGTCCGTCCTCCGCCCTCCCCCTTTTCTGATCATGAAGCGCCAAGTCCACCTCGCTCTCGCCCTAGTCCTCGCCGCCCTCGCCCTGCCGGGCGCGCGCGCCGCCGTTCTCGAGGCCCCGCTGCCCGCCTACGCCTCGCCCGATGCCTCCGCCCCCATCCTCGGCACCGCCCAGACCGGCACCGCGCTGTCCAACGTCCCCGCCCCCGCGGGCTGGGCCGCCGTCGAGCTCTCGGGCCCGCACGCCGTCTACGTCACCCACAAGGACACCTTGAAAAACTTCGAGGTCCGCCCGGGCGCCGCCTACCTCTCCGCCCCCCGCGCCAACGCCCCCGTCCTCGGACTCGCCGGCGAGAACGACGTCGCCGAGTTCGCCGACGTCGAGGGCAAGTTCAACAAGTTCTCCCTCAACAAAGCCCTCGTCGCCTACGTCCGCGTGCCCGTTACCCCGGTCGCTCCCGTCGCTACCATCACCCCGGTCGCCGTCCCGGCGCACGACGCCGCGCCCGCCGTCCAAGCCGCCGCCACGCCCGCCCCCGCCGCCGACGTGCTGCCTCCCTTGATGGACGATCTGCCCGGCACCCTGCCGCAAAACATCCCCGCCAACCGTCCCGTCGTGCCCGGCCAGAGCGTCGAGTCCGGCGAACCCCGCCTCGCCCGCACCTTTTTCGGCATCGTGGCCTCGAGCCGCAACCCCCTCCGCCCCCGCCGCCCCTACGACTTCCAGCTCAACGACGACGGCGGCACGCGCATCGCCTACCTCGATATCTCCACGCTGCTCCTCACCGAGCGTATCGAGGCCTTTGTCGGCCGCCCGGTCTCC
>JBDLWD010000166.1:0-3015 GCA_039804465.1 Verrucomicrobiota bacterium
GAAGTTGAGCTGGCCCTCGGCGAGGGAGCCGTCGGCGTTGACGGTGTTTTCCACCGCCTCGACGTGAATGTCGGCGTAGGCCTCGTCCTGGCGCACGCGGAGTTTCTTGAGGCGCGTGAGCTCGAGCACGGCGATGAACGTCGCGACCAGCAGGCGGACGGTGACCTGTTTGCCCTCGAAAAGGTCGGTGAAAAGGAAGGACTTGCGGGTCTCGATGAGCTTGAGCAGCTCCTCCATCTTATCGGAGACGGTGACCTCCTCGCCCTTGATTTCGCCGACCACCAGTTTCTCGGAGAGCCGGCGGAGGACGAGGTTGAAGACGTTCCAAAGCTCGATACGGTCGACCGGTTTGAGCGGGCGCTCGTTTTCGGTGGCGGCGACCTCCACGACGTGGCGCGCGAGCATGTCTCGCTGGAAGGCGGCGAGTTCGTCGATCTTGGCGGCGGCCTCCTTGAACTTTTTGTATTGGAGGAGCTGATGAACGAGTTCCCAGCGCGGATCTAGGGGGTCGTCGTCATCGCCCTCGCCGGTCGCGGCCTGGCCGCGGGGCAGGAGCATGCGGCTTTTGATCTCCATCAGCGAGGCGGCCATGACGAAGAACTCGCCCGCGATCTCCAGGTCGAGTTGCTGCATCGAGCGCAGCACCTCGATGTATTGCTTCGTCACCGCGGCGATGGGGATGTCGTAGATATCCAGCTCGTTCTTGCGAATGAGGAACAGGAGCAAGTCGAGCGGGCCCTCGAAGACGGGCAGCTTGATACGAAGATCGGCGTCGGCGGGAACCACGGGGAAGGAGACGCGGGATGCTTGGCCCGGCGGCGGGCCGGGCAAGGGGAAAGAGCCGGGAGCGGATGAGCCGAAACCTATGCCTTAGGTCTCGGACGAACCGATCCCATGCCGCCGTCGATATGCCAAACTTGGCCGGTCACCCAATCGGCATCGGGGGACAGCAGGTAAGCGATGGCCGAGGCGATGTTGGCGGGCGTGCCGACGCGGCCGAGCGGGTGCATTTTTTCCGAGAAGGCGCGGGCCTGGGGATTGCCGAGCAGCCCGGCGGCCAGGGGCGTATCTACGAGGCCGGGAGCGACGGCGTTTATGCGGACGTTGCGCGAGGCGTAGCTGGCGGCGGCGGAGCGCACCAGCCCCTCGATGCCGGACTTGGCCGCGGCGATGGCCTCATGGCTGGGCAGGCCGGTGCCGGCCGCGACAGAACTGACGAGAACGATGCTGCCCGAGCCTCGCGTCTGCATGGGGCCGACTGCGGCGCGCAGGCCGTAGAAGGCGGAGTCGAGATTCAGCGCAAGGGTGCGGCGCCATTCCTCGATGGAGGTCAGGTGGGCTGATTTGAGCAGGATGGAGCCCACGCAGTGGACGTAGGCGTCGGGCGTTGCGCCGGCGCGTGTGGCGAAATCGTTGAGCGCAGTCTCGACCGCATCGGGATCGGTAGCGTCGGCGACGTTTGTAATCAGGCCTGGCAACTCGACCTCGAGGGCGGCGAGTTTTTCCGCCGAGCGGGCAAAGCCGCCGACGAGCCAGCCTGCGGCGTGAAGACGGCGGGCGAGTTCTGAACCGATGCCGCCGGTGATGCCGGCGATGAAGGCGAGGTTGGGCATAGTAAAAAATCAGCGGACGACGTCCACCGGGCGATCGTAGCCGGTGAGTTCCAGGTAGGCGGAGCCGAGTTCGGCGACGCCATCGGCGGCGAGGATCCGGCAGGCGCCTTCCCAGTAGGTGACCCCTCCCAGGCTGCCACCCAGTTCCTGGTCGGGATGAAAAGGCGCGACCAGAAAAACCGATTCGCGTCCGGTGGCGGGATCTGTCGTGATAAGGCGGATACGCTGCGGGTAGGTGGCGCCGGTATGCGGACTTTTCCACGTGGTGAGCGGTTCCCAGCGATAGGGCGCCTTGGTCGTGCGGCCTTCGCGGTCGATCCAAGTGAGGGTGGAGGCCGGATCAAGAGAGCCGTCGCGGCGGCGAAGGGCATAAAACATGAGTTCGCGGCCGTCGTGGAGCTGGGCGCTGAGCCAATCCCAGCCCACCTGCGACTCGTCGAGCTGGCTGCTGCTGTATTCGTGGTCCATCCAAGCCTGGCCGGTGACGGGCATGGCGGTTGCCCCTTCGAGCGAGAGCGTTCCCGTGACAGCTAAGCGCGAGAAGGTCAGGTAGTAGCTCGCGGCGGTAGGTGCCGCACCCTTCCGCGAGTAGCCGTCGTCGCCGAAACGCACGAGGGGTTTTTCAGGCGTCAGCGACAGACTAAAGCACGCGTCAGCCCGAATCCCGCCAACCAGCCTCAGAACCTCCGATTCGCCGCCGAGATCAATCCTTTCGTCAATCATTGATTGACTAATGGATTGGGGTGGGGGCTCGGTTTGTGGAAGGAGGGCTAGGGACCAGTCGCCGTTGCGGACGTCGAGGGTTTCGGTGGAGGCGGATGCGGCCCAACCGGCGCGGTTTAGCCGCTCCTGGTGTAGAAATTTTCCCGTGGCGACGTCGATGAGCGCCATGTGGGCAAGGTAGATTTGGTCGTGGCCGAAGGCGGCGGGCGCGGGCCGGGCGGCGACTGCACGCGGCGCGGCGGAACGGAAGAACGTCGCCTGAAAACCGAAGCGCCTGGCCGGAGTCTCCGCGGTGAATAGGTGGCCGGTGAGATACCACCACTCGATCTTGTAGTCAGGGTGCGCCCCGTGGTCGCGTGGAAAGGTGAAGACCGGTCCGGGTTGCGGCACGCGAAAGCCGTCCGCAGTGAACTCGGGGATTACCTCCGCATCAATCGGGACGGCTGCGGCGAAGACCAAAAGCAAGCGGGCGATGAGGCGCATGGAGTTCATTCCTCCCGGTCGGCGGGGAGCGTGGCGGCCCAGCGGCCGACCAGGTGGCTGACAAACGCGCCCGTGCCGACGACTAGGGCGGCCAAGGCGGCGAGTTGGAAAATGGGGACGTTAAACGCGAGGGTCCAACCGAAGCTTTGCTTGTTGATTACATGGATAAGCAGCCAGCCCAGCGCGAAACTCAGGG
>JBDLWD010000167.1:0-17146 GCA_039804465.1 Verrucomicrobiota bacterium
GCTCGGCCTGATCTCCCCCGCCTCCATCCTCTATCTGCTCCTTTTCGTCACCGGCATACCCATGACCGAGCAGCAGGCCGTCCGCACCAAGGGCGAAGCCTACCGCGACTACCAGCGCCGCGTCTCCGCCTTTGTCCCCTGGTTCCCGCGCCGCCAGTGACGTTTCCCGCCCGCTCCCTCACTCCCTCTTCCCTCAATCCCTCCCCGTGATCGACACCCTCCTCGAAAAAAACCTCCTCCCCGACTGGCTGGTCCGCATCGGCATCCGCCGCCTGCTCGCCCGACGTATCCGAGAGGAGACTACGCGCTACGATCGCTCCGCCTACGTCGCCGACCTCAAGACCCGCGCCCTCGCCGAGCAGACCGCCGCCGCCAACGAGCAGCACTACGAGGTGCCCACGCCTTTCTACCAATACTGCCTCGGCAAACGCCTCAAATACTCCGGCTGCCTCTACCCGGCGGGCAACGAGACGCTCGACCAGGCCGAGGAACACATGCTCGCCCTCTACGCGGAGCGCGCGCAACTCGCCGACGGTCAGCACATCCTCGAACTCGGCTGCGGCTGGGGCTCCCTCTGCCTCTACAACGCCGAGCGCTTCCCCGCCGCGCAGATCACCGCCATCTCCAATTCCCGCACGCAGAAGGAATACATCGACGGCGAGGCCCGTAAACGCGGCCTGAAAAACCTCCGCATCATCACCTGCGACATCAACGCCTTCGACATCGCCCCCGCCCAGTTCGACCGCGTCGTCTCCGTCGAGATGTTCGAGCACCTCAAGAACTACGACCTGCTCTTCAAAAACATCGCCCGCTGGCTCAAGCCCGGCGGCCTGCTCTTCACCCACATCTTCACCCACAGCCGCTTCAGCTACCACTTCGTGGCCCGCGACTCCACCGACTGGATGAGCCGCTACTTTTTCACCGGCGGCCAGATGCCGGCCCACGACTTGTTCATGCAGTTCCAGGACGACCTGAAGCTCGTGCAGGACTGGAAGGTCAACGGCCGCCACTACCAGCAAACCGCCGAGCACTGGCTCAAGAACATGGACGCCCACCGCGAGGAGATTCTGCCTCTGTTCCGTGACACCTACGGCGCCGGCCAGGCGACCAAATGGTGGGCCTACTGGCGCGTCTTCTACATGGCCTGCGCCGAGCTCTGGGGCTACAAGAACGGCGAGGAGTGGCTCGTCAGCCACTACCTCTTCCGCAAGCCCTGAGCCCCGGAAACCTGTCTTCGTGCCTCTCCGGTCACGAAGTTGTTTCACGTGGTTAAAATCTTGCCCGATTCGTTAACCAAAATCTTATCGGGCCTTTTTTTCGCTTCCAGCACCTATCCCCTTTTCCATGCCCGGGCCTCATCCTCGTTTCACGTTGGCCACGTTTCTCGCCGGCCTGCTTGCGGCGCTTGCACCGATCCAGGAACTGCACGCCTTCCCGCCCGCGCCTTATTACACCGTTTTCGGGGATGTGCGTGACGAGTTTGGCAACCTGCTCTCCGCCGGCGGCGGAACGGTGATTTTCTCGGTCAATTCCCGCGAGTTCGCCCGCTACCCCGTTACCAACGTCGTCGGCGCCGATTACAACTACCAGATCCGGATGCGCATGGACATGAGCCGCCTCGGCACCGCGTCCTACAGCTCGCTCGCGGTCAACACCGGCGCCACCTACACGCTCGCGGTGGATATCGGCGGCGTCACCTATCTCCCGCTGGAAATGACCACGCCCCCCAGCGTGGGCAACGCCGCCGATCGACGCCGCATCAACCTCACGCTGGGCCAGGACAGCGATGGCGACGGCTTGCCCGACGCCTGGGAACAAATGCAGCTCTACATGGCGGGGCTCGATCTCGCCAATCTCGGAGCCATCACACCCGGAGGCGACCTGGATGGCGACGGCCTGGGCAACCTTCAGGAATACATCGCAGGCACTTACGCCTCGGATCCCACCGAGACTTTCTATCTCAAGATCAAGTCGGCCTCCGCCAGCGCCGCGGTCGTCGAGTTTTTCACCATAACCGGGAAAACCTACGCGATGGAACAGAGCTCCGATCTCAAAACCTGGAGCCCCGTGACCTTTGCCGTCGGCGCCGGCGCCGCCTCCTCCGCCCACGTCGCCTCCAGCGTCGGCCCCGTCGAAGCCCAGATCACCAAGACCGAAGCCGACGCCAAAGTCTTCTACCGCCTAAAAGTCCGATGAAACGCCTCGCCGTCCTCTGCCTGGCCCTGCTTGCGGCCGCCACCGGCGCGCGTGCGCAGTGGCTCACCAAGACCTACAATCTCGCGCCCGGCTGGAACGGAATCTGGCTGTCCGGCGACGCCTCCTACGCCACCGTCGGCGATCTCTTCGCCGCTTACCCGGGCATCGGCGAAATCTGGCGCTGGAACCCCGATCCCGACCGGGTCCAGTTCAGCGAAAGCCCGTCCACCCCCACCACCACGAGCGACGAGTGGACCGTGTGGAAGCGCAACGACCCCTCCGAGCAGGTGCTTCAACGGCTGGTCGGCAACTCCGCCTACCTGATCAACAACACCGCGACCACATCCACCAGCGTCGCGCTCAAGCAGCTCGTCCGCGCCCCGGCCAACACCTGGCTGATATCCGGCGCCAACTTCATGGGCTTCCCCGCCGCCGGCTCCAGCGCGACCTGGCCGGTGCTCAACACCTATTTCGCCAGCTTCATCAACGGCGGCGTCACCGGCCTGCCGACGGGCACGAAAATCTACAAATACGTCGGGGGCGGCCTGAACTCGACCAACCCTCTGCAGATCTCGCCAACCAGCGAGCGGCTGGATCCGGACAAGGCCTACTGGTTCAGCCTCGCCACCGTGAGCAATTTTTACGGCGCGCTCGCCTACGAGCTGCCCGGCTCCGGCGCGCTAGCCTTCGGCCGCACCCTCTCCTCCCTCACCGTGGGCGTCACCAACCGCTCGACCAGTAACCTCACCCTCACGATCTCGCTCGATCCCTCGGAATCGGCGCCGGCCGGCCAGCCGGCGATCAGCGGCGGAGTGCCGCTCACCCGGCGCGTTTTCAACAGCGCGACCAACGCCTACGACGAGACGCAAGTCCCCGCGACCGGAGCTTCTCCCGCCTACACCCTGGCCGTCCCCGCCTCCGGCAGGGCCAACCTGGATTTCGGCATTCTCCGCTCCGCGCTCGCGACCAATTCCGCGAATTTCTACGCCTCCATCCTTCGCATCCGCGATTCGGCCGGCCTCACCGACGTGCGCATCCCGGTCAGCGCCCAGCCTGCGACCACCGCCGGGCTCTGGGTCGCCCAGATAAAGGTCACCAACGTCACAAGCACCCAGCCCAACTCGGGCAGCACGACTTCGCGGCCGTTCCCCATGAACGTGATCGTCCACATGGACGCAGGCGGCACACCCCGTCTGCTCCGGCAGGTGTTCGTCGGCCGCCTGGCCTCCACCGGAAACCCGCTCGGCCTCGCCGTCGCCGAGTCTCGCATCCTCGGCGCCGCGGCTTCCGACATTAAGCCGACCCGCTACTACGTGCCCATGATGCCCGCCGGCTCGTCCGCCATCGTCGGCACGGGCTCCTTCGCCTCCGGCTCCAGCACCACGTGGACCGTCGCCCACGCGCACAACGATCCGGTCAACCCCTTCGTTCACTCGTATCATCCGGACCACGACAATCTCGACGCGCGCTTCGCGCCGCTGGCCGCGGGCAAGGAGAGCTACAACGTGAATCGCACCTGCGTCTTCGCCTTCACCGCCAATCCTCCCGACGGATCCTCCGTCGCCGGCTGGGGCTCAACCGTCCTGGGCGGCACCTACAACGAGACCCTCACCGGGCTGAACAAGGTGCCCCTGACCGTCTCCGGCACCTTCGCCATGCGCCGCATCTCCGAGATCTCCGACATCGACCTCACCTCTCCCTGATTCCCCCGGCTCCCCGTCATTTTATAACCGCCCATCCTTTTAGATTCATGAAATCCAAACTGATCGCCGTCCTCCTCCCGCTCCTCGGCGCCGCCTCCGCCCTCGCCCAATCGGCCGTCGTTCCCGCGCTCCTCAGCTACCAGGGTCGCGTTACCGACTCCAGCGGCGTCCTCATTGGCTCGACCACGCCCGTGAACCGCGCGGTCAAGTTCCAGCTCTACACCGCCTCCTCCGGCGGCACCGCCATCTGGGCCGAGACCCAGACGGTCACGATCTCCGGCGGCGAATTCAGCGTCCTGGTTGGCAACGGCACCGGCATCGCCGGCATCGCCGGCCCCAGCGCCCCCGCCCCCACCCCCTACAAAACGCTCAAGGATGTCCTTAACTCCGCCACGACCTCCGCCTTCTACCTCGGCGTGACCGTCGACGACGGCAACTCCGCCACCGTCGACGCCGAGATCTCGCCGCGCCAGCAGCTCGTTTCCGGCGCCTTCGCCCTTCGCGCCGCCGTCGCCGAGACCGTCGCCTCGAGCGCCGTCACCACCGCGATGGTCGCGGACTCCAGCATCACCACGGGTAAGATCGCCGATGCCAACGTCACCACCGCCAAGATCGCCGACGGCACCATCGCCGCCGCCGACATCGCCGCCGGTGCCATCACGTCCGCCAAAATCGACTCCTCTTCCGTCGGCCTCTGGTCCGTCTCCGGCTCCAACGTCTACCGCTCCTCCGGCAACGTCGGCGTGGGCACCGCTTCCCCCAACGCCCCCCTCCACGCCGTCGCCACCTCCAGCACAGACCCGTCCGCCAACGGCGTTTACGTCTTTAATCCGACCAACTCCGCCAACAACAACGCCGTAGTCTCCGTGCGCACCGCCGGCTCCTCCGCCGGCAATCCGTTCGTCTCCTTCGATGTCGCCGGCATCAACGGCTGGTCCGTGGGCATCGACAACGCCGACTCCCAAAAATTCAAGATCAGCAACACCTGGAGCTCCCTCGCCACAAACCCCCGCCTGACCATCACTTCCCCCGGCAATGTCGGCATCGGCACCACAACCCCCGCTCGTCCGCTGAGCTTCGCCGACGGAGTAGGCGACAAAATTTCCCTCTCCGGGCAAAACACCTCCAATTACGGCATCGGTATCCAGCCCGCTCTGCTGCAGCTCTACTCCGACGCGGCCAGCGCGGACATCGCCTTCGGTTACGGTTCCTCCTACAACTTCACCGAGCGCATGCGCGTGAAGGGCACCGGCTACGTCGGCATCGGCACCAATTCGCCCGGCGGCATGCTGCACCTCAATGAGAGCACCGGCACCCAGGCCGGAGTCGGCGTCGGCACCCTCATTCTCGAGCACCAGAACACCGGTGGCGCCAGCAGCGTCGTTTTCCGGAGCAAGAACAACTTTAGCAGCGACTACGGCTACATCCAGTATCAGGACGACGCCAGCGTCGGCGGCGCCGGCGAGCAGGCCCGTCTCGTCATCGCCACGCAAAACGACGCCGACGACTACGTCATCCTCCAGCCGACCACCGGCCGCGTTGGCATCGGCACCATGAGCCCCGTCGTCCAGCTCGACGTTCGCGGCAAGACCGCCCGAACCCAGACCGATTTCAAGAACGGCACCACCGACTCCGGCGACTATTCCGACAAGGATCACGATAGCGTCAACGGCACCCCCTCCACCGGCCTGGATGTCACCATCCGTGCCGAGGGCTACGTCGAGTCTCTCGGCGCCGTCTACTACTCCGACCGCCGCATCAAGGAGATCGTCGACCGCGTCGAGCCCGCACGCGCCCTCTCCGCGATCGAGAGCCTGCAGCCGACCAACTATCGAATGATCGACAGGACAAACCTCGGCGCCGAAACCAAGACCGGTCTCATCGCCCAGGAGGTTCAGGCCGTTATTCCCGAGGCCGTGAGCAAGCGCGTCGACTTTGTGCCCGACATCTACGCGCATGCCACCACGGTGGTGTTCAACGCCGGCGATTCCACCGCTACGGTCACCCTCTCCAAGCCCCACGGTCTCGTCGTTGGCGACGTCGTTCGGGTTTACGACGACGCCGGCCTGAAGGAACTCGGCGTCGTGTCGGTCTCGGGCCCGGTGCAGTTCACCGTCTCCGGCGCGAACGCGACCTCCCGCCTCTTCGTCTACGGCAAACGCGTCAACGACTTCCTCGCCGTCGATTACGACCGCGTCTTCGTGACCGGCCTAGCCGCCATCCAGGAGCTGTCCGCCGAGGTGAAGGAAAAGGACGCCCGCATCGCCGACCTTGAGCAGCGCCTCGCCGCCCTCGAAAAACTGCTCGCCCCCGCCAAGTAACCACGCCGGCCGCCCTCTTTCGCCATGGACCGGACCACCCGTTTACCGGATCGGAGCCTGCCGCGCCCGCGGATCGCATCCGTGCTGCTGCTGCTATGCCTCGGCTGGCTCCCTTCGCTGTTCGGCCAATACGAGCTGAAAAGCGGGGTCAACAACCGGCTCAGCACGGTCCCCGGGCACTACACACCGGTGGGCCCGAACTCGCTGCCCGTCGGAGACCCGACGATCACCCCGCAGTTCGCCAACGTGGTCGAGTCCTCCGCCTCCTCCGGCCCCATCTCGGGCGGCTATCCCTCCAGCTCAAACACCGGCCTCAGGCTCACCCGCTCCACCGTCGGCACCACCTTCGCCTCCGGCGTTCCCCGCTATTTTTACGGCGACCAGATCACCCCGCCCCCCTCCATCCTCAGCCAGGCGGGCGCGCTCAAAGACACCAGCGCGGCCGGCTACTGGCGCGCCGAGCCCGTGCGCCCGGGAGAGACCCTCACCAATCCCTCCGGCGCCAACGCCACCGACTTCCGCACCGGCGAGGCCGCCTCCATCGCCGCGAACACCCCGCTGGCCTACTACTACAGCCCGCACGCTCGCCAGGTTTTCGCCAACTCGCCCGGCACGGTCGAGATCACCTGGCGCTCCAGCCTCCCCGACCCGTCCACCAACAGCTACATCTTCTACAAGGAACGGTTCTCCGTCTCCTCCGCCACCACCACGCCGGTGCGCAATCTGTTCTGGACCGAGAAGAGCTTCAACGGCCCCCAGGTCGTCATCCCCTCCGGCCGCATCGAGACCCTGAACCCCGTCTTCAGCAGCGTCTTCCCCGCCACCGTTTCCAGCGAATACGTGGTCGCCGGCACGCCGGCGCCCAGCGCCGACTCCGCCGAACTGCGCACCGTCTGGTTCGACACCACCGGCGGCACCCGCCGGCTCCACGCCTACAACATAACCGGCCGCCTTCTCATCGAATACCTCGGCGCCCTCCGCGACGATGGCACCCACGAATTCCTCGGCCTCGACGTGGTCAGCGTGCAACAAACCCTGCGCCCCAGCACCGCCACCGTCGAGCTCGGGCAGCGCATCCGCGCCTACGACGGCGAGAATTTCGACTTGGACGAGACCCTGGTCGCCTCCCCGGTCACCACCTCGACCAGCAACATCAATTACTACAGCTCCAATCCGCTTCCCGACGGCTCCATCGCCTATTACGCCGAGCGCGAAAACGACATCGAGGATCGCCAGATCTTCTACTGGCTCAGCCCCGAGACCATCGCGCTGCCCGCCGGCGGAGCCTCCGACACGGATCTCAAGCTCCTGATCAACTGGCCCGTCTACCTGAACAAATACATCCAGGAGTGGCCGGACGAAACAACCGAGATCACCCGCTACGCCCACTACACCGTCGGCACCACCGGCAGCTCCGATACTTCCGGCACCGGTCTGGCCTTCGTCGGCGGCAACATTCCGCAGATCATCTATCAGGACTCGCCCGAGGGAGACGCCCGCTTCGACACCAACACCCAGCGCATCCTCGTCGACCTGCAGGGCGAGGCGGACCAGCTCAACCGCACCCTCCTCAAGTTCACCGGAAGCAACGGCGGCGTCTGGTATGTGCCGCTCATGACCCAGGCCGACGGCCGCTCCGGCTACCTGGAGGGTGACGGCGCCGCCGCCGTCACGGGCACCGCCTACGTGGGCGAGCGCATCAATCCGCCCTCCTCCGTCAACACCCTGGCAGGTTACGTCGCCACCGGCACCTACTACTCGCCCAACGCCTACATCGACCCCTTTGCCAACGGCGTGGCAGAGGCCGAAGAGGGCGCGATCATTCCGGTGAATGCGCCGTCCGGCTCCAGCCTCACCGTCTGGTGGTTCAAGAAATACCCCGCCCCCTCGTCCGAGTTCACCGACCTTTATCTGCCCGCCAAGATAGGCCGCTACACGCTCGCCTACCGCGACTCCGCCTCCACGCCCGACGTCGTCATGGCTTCCAACCAAGGCACCGGCCCGCTCTCCGGCGCCGTTTCCGCCGGCACGATCTACAACCAGCCGGATTCCGCCAAGGTCGGCTACAACCCGAACGAGGAACACGCCCTGATGCTCGGCGGCCGCGCTTACGCGCTGCGCGACGACCTCAACATCACCAGCGGCTCCGTCGCCAGCACCCCCGCCTTCACGTCCCTGCCGCGCATCCTCATCCAATACACCGATCCGGCAGATAACCGCCCGGCCATGGCGGTCTATGAGGTGCTCCGCGAGGACGCCACGCACCGCTTCGACTACGCCGTCACCGCCGGCACGATGCTCAACCAGCTCTCGCCGCAGCCGCTCCCGCTCCTGCCTCTTCCCGTCGACCCTGCCACCGGCGCCGTCCGCAACCTCGAGGTCGACCCGGGCGCGAGCTATCACGACTCCGCGCCCGCCGCCGGCACCCCGTCGCTCTACACCACCTTCACCTTCAAGGACCGCAAGGGCTACGACTGGGTCTACCGCGGCCCGCACGACTCCACATCGACGCTCCCGGTGTATTCCGGACTCGCCAACGCCGAGTTCAACACCAGCGGAAGCCGCGAGTATTGGGTGAACCAAAGCGGCAACACCGGCACGATCACCGTCTCCAACGGCACCCTCCAAGGATCGGCCACCGGCAACGGCGATGCCTACATCATGACGTCGGACTTGTCCTTCCCGGGCACGAGCGACGCCATCATTGAAATCCGCTTCAAGGCCTCGGCCAGCGTCACCACCCAGCTCTGGTATAAATACGCGACCGCCCCCGGCGAAGCCGCCAACTATTACGGCACCAACCCCTCGATCGACATCGCCTACACCACGCCCGGCGTCTGGCAGACGCTCCGCTTCCCCGTGGGAGCCTACAGCCAATGGGCGGGCAAGACCATCGTGGGCGTCCGCTTCGATCCCGTCACCGCCGTCGGACAAACCTTCGAGATCGATTGGATCCGCGCCTCCTCGCCCGTCGGCCTCGGCATGCAGTTCTACTACACCATGCGCGGCGACTTCGTGTTCCCCGGCCGCGCCACCCAGCCCGCCGTCGGCACGGTCCTGCCCTACCTGCGCCCGATATCGAACGGCGTCTACCAAGGCGACCCCGTCACCGGCACGCCGCTCACCATTCTCTATCGCCCGGTCTGGCCGTCCGCGCCTCCCACCCTGACCACCGCGGAGACGCTCACGCTTTCGAAATTTGGCCTGCCTGCCGTCCGCGGCCAGACCAGCGCGCGCATTCTCTATCAACAGTCCATCGCGCTCAACGGCACCTCCAAGCCCAGCGCCACACTGCACGACCCCACCCGTGGCAAGACCGTCCTCCTCGACGACGCCCGCGTCGGCCTCACCGCCCTGCCCGCCTCGCTCAAGACCACGCTGCAAAACGGGAAAACCTACTTCCAGCTGGCCCAGCCGCACCTCCAGCAGCGCTTCTACTTCGACCCCAACCTCGGCCCCAAGGGCGGCCTCCAGTTGAACGGCGAGTTCGTCGACTCCATCGCCGGCGAGGACTACCTCAACCTCAACACCCTCAGCCCCGACGATGTGAACGCCCTCCGCGGCCTCGTCGCCTCCTCGGACCCCGACAAGAGCAAATGGGACGCCGCCGTCACCGCGCTCACCACCACGGTCGAGACGTTCAAGGAGGATCCCGCCAAACCCGGCACTTACATCCCCGACACCACCAAGACCGTGAACGTCGGCGCCCAGACCCTCGCCGAGATTTCCTCCAGCGAAACCGCGGTCGATAGCTACGCCCTCACGTCGCTCGGCCAGGGCAAGGGCTACGTCACCCTCCTCTTCGGCGACGGCAAGGCCTTCACCCCCCAGGGCGAACCGGTCGGCATGTCCATCATCAAGGTCGTGGACACGCTCTACCAAGGCGACCTGAAGGTCATCTCCGCCTCCAACCCGCTCGACGAGCAGACCACCCTCCGCCACAGCGGCGACTTCGCCGCCCACCCGGAAAACTACGAGTTCCAGTGGTGCTACACCCCCTCGGTCAACGGCAGCTACCCGCCGGTCTACACCTACACCACCACGCGCGTCCTCGGCACCACCGCCTCCCCCGCGACCAACGTCTGGAGCCGTCTCGCCAATCCCGCCGCCGATCCGGCGCCCGCCGCCCCCCTGAGCTATTCCGGCGCCACCTCGACCACGCTGTCCTCCAGCTTCTCGATCAACAACGCCTCCTACGTCGCGGCCTCCGCGCGCCCCGGAACGATTCTCCTCAACAACGCCGGCCTCTCGCTCTCCACCCGCCCTGCCCAGGTGGTTTTCAGCGCCAGCCTCGGCGGCACGGACGGCCTCGTCCTCTACGTCAACAACACGCCCGTCCTCGCTTACAACCTCCCGGGCGCGGCCGTCATCCCCGGCGGCCTCCAGCCGACCGGCGCGCGCACCGGGCTCGTCGCCAGCCCCGAGGGCCTCGCCTATCAGTTCGAGATCGACCCGGCCGCGTTCGTCGTCGGCTCCAACCGCATCGAGGTCGCCCTCTACTCCTCGCAAGGCGTGTCCAGCCCCGCCGTCTCCGTCGACTTCCGCATCCATGTCCCCCTGCGCACCGACAACGTCGCGTCGGCCAACTCCCAGTGGGTCCAGCCCACCGGCACGTTCACCAACATGATCGTGGTCGGCGGCTCCGCCGCCTCCCCCTTGGGCAACCCGCTCCTCGTTTTCGGCGACAACTACTTCACCATGCGCTACCGCGCCAAGTCGTCGGCCAACCTCGTCACCGGGACTGCCTACAGCGACTGGATGACACCAGTCCTCGTGGAGAGCTGGGTCAAGCGCGTGCTGGACGGCATCAACCCCTTCAACCAACGCCAGACCGACCTCTACAACAACCCCGTCAGCACCGACGTCTCCATCCTCACCCAGGCCGGCAAACGCTGGGAAGGCGACGTCGCCCTGAATCTTAACAACATCTACGACTTCGGCCTCATCGAGATCTACGAGACGGTCCTCAACCGCGTGAAGGCCCAGAGCCTCGACGCCGGCACCACCACCGACTCCGTCAACAGCACCCTCCTCCTCGTCGCCGGCTACCTGAACGACCTCTACATGACCCTCGGCAACGAGGCTTGGGACGACGCGCAGAATCCGACCATCCAGATCAACGACAGCGCCGGCGCCGGCGACATCAGCTCCGCCCGCTTCTCCTTCGAGGGCCAGATGGCCACCCTCATCGACGAGACCCTCGGCCTCCTCCGCGGCCGCGACGACTTCCTCAGCCCCGGCATCACCGTGGCGCCGTCCTACAACCGCCTCTACTGGAACTACACCAACGGCATCAATTCCGGGGAGCCGATCTACGCCACCAACTACAACATCAAGGAAAAGTCCGGCGGCCCCTACGCCAACGGCGTCCTCGACGCTTCCGACGCCCAATACATGTTCCCGCAGGGCCACGGCGACGCCTACGGCCACTACCTCACCGCCCTCACCGGCTACTACAAGCTCCTCACCTCGCCCGTCTTCACGTGGACGCCCTCCACCGAGGGCGTGACCGTCCTCGGCCAGACCGTCCAGGTCGACTACAAGGACGAGCGCAAGTTCGCCGCCGCCGCCGCCGCCCTCGCCCGCTCCGGCGTCGACATCCTCGATTTCACCATCCGCGACGACCACCAGGAGGACGAGAACTCAGGCTGGTCTCACCTGAAGGACGGCAAATACAACTCCTCCACCGGACGCACCCGCTACTGGGGCAGCGACGAATGGTCCTCCCGCGTCATGCAGGGCGCCTACTTCAACTGGGTCTCCGCCAACGCCATGCTCCCGGACAACGACTACGTCCACGAGGGCATCCAGAAGATCGACCGCACCACCGTTCCCGAGATCAACGAGATCGTCACCAGCGCCAGCCGCGTCGCCACCCTCTCCTCCGGCGTCCAGGCCCACATGAACGCCCTCGGCCTCGCCCCCGGCGCGCTCACCTTCGACATCTCCCCGGCCGAGCTCGCCGCCGGCAAGTCGCACTTCGAGCAGATCTACGACCGCGCCATCGCCGCGGCCCTCAATGCCAAAAACGCATTCCACGAGGCCGGCCGCATGAACCAGCTCCAGCGGCAGCAGAACAACAGCCTCGACGACTACAACGACGCCGTCAGCCGCCAGGAAGCCGCCTACGAATACCAGCTCTCCACCCTCTTCGGCACCCCCTACCCCGGCGATGTCGGCCCGGGCAAACTCTACGCCCAGGGCTATGCCGGCCCCGACCTCTACCACTACTACTTCATCGACAAGCCCTCCGACATCGTCGACACGAGCGGCACCGTGCAGGTCACCCTCCACGAGCCGGTGAACACCGATCCCTTCACCGACTGGTCCATCTGGAGCATCTACGACCGCGTCTATACGCCGCCCCAATACATCGACCGCAGCTACCAGATCTCCCGCTTCAGCCTCGGCCAGTTCCCGCCCTCCGGCTACGGCAAGCGCGCCCAGCCCGGCAAGCTCCAGGCCGCCCTCCTCGACGCCTACCAGGCCCAGGTCTCCCTCCGCGAGGCCACCAACACCTACAACACCAAGAAGGCCCACTTCGACCGCGCCTACCAGCTCTACACCGAGACGGTCGAGGCCTACGACGCCGCCAACGCCGCGTCCGAGAAGCTGAACCTCGAGGCCAGCGCCTACGCGGCCGCCGCCTCCATGCTCACCGACTATTCGGAGCAGGCCATGGCCGCCGCCGACTACGTGTCCAACATCGCCGGCGCCGTCGCCGAGGGCATCCCCACCGTCACCGGCCCCTTCGCCTTCGACACCGCCTTCATCGGCCGCGGCCTCGCCAAGCTCGAAGGCGCCGTCTCGTCCTACGCCGAGGAGATCCTCGCCAAGATCCAGGAGACCGCCGCCAGCCAGCTGGAAAGCAAGGCCGCCGATCTCGAGGCCCAGGCCCAGACCTTGATCGACGACGTCTCCGTCTCCGTGAGCGACAAGAAGCAGGTGCTCGAATTCCAGCGCCTCTTCGAGGAGATGACCGCCACCTCCTACGAGATAAACCGCGCCATGATCGGGCTCCAGCGCAGCAGCGAGGAGGTCTCGCGCCTGATCGCCGAGACCAACCACATCCTCTCCGAGCGCGAGACCTTCCGCCAGCGCGCCGCCGCCCTCATCCAGGGCTACCGCACCAACGACCTCGTCTACCGCGATCTCCGCAACGAGGCCCTGTCCCAATACAAGTCGCTCTTCGACCTCGCCCAGACCTACGCCTACTGCGCCGCGAAGTCCTACGACTTCGAAACCGGCCTGCTCGGCACCTCCGAGGGCTCACGCTTCATCGACGAGATCGTCGGCACCTACAGCCTCGGCGACTTCGCCGGCTCCAGCCCGATCGAGACCGGCACCGGCGACGCGGGCCTGGCCTCCGCCCTCGCCAACCTCCGCGACGACTGGTCCGTGGCCAAGACCCGCCTCGGCTTCAACAACCCGGACCGCAACGGCACCTTGTTCTCCCTGCGCCAGGAGCTCTTCCGCATCCGCACCGACCAGCCCACGTCGGATGATAACCTCCTCTGGAAACAGGTCCTGCAGCAGCACGTCATGAGCAACGTCCTCAACGACCCCGACGTCGCCATCCACTGCCTCAACATCGCCAAGCCCAACGGCGCCGCCGTGCCCGGCATCGTCATCGAGTTCGGCACCACCATCCAGCCCGGGCTCAACTTCTTCGGCTGGCCGCTCGCCGCCGGCGACCACGCCTACTCGCAGTCCACCTTCGCCACCAAGGTCCACTCCGCCGGCCTCGTCCTCAAGGGCTACGTCGGCATGGACCCCTACGCCGTCGGCGTCCCCGGCGCCTCCGGCCCCGCCAGCTCCTCGCCCAACGCCCTCAGCGCCACGCCCTACGCCTACCTCATCCCGACCGGCTCCGACCTCATGCGCGCCCCTCCGCTCGGCGACACCAACGTCATCCGCACCTGGAACGTGCGCGACCAGGCCCTCCCGCTCCCCAAGAACCTCGGCGCCGTCAACTACTCGTCCATGCAGCTCTTCACCCCGCAGGGCACCCTCAACGAGCAGCTCTGGATCCTGCGCAAGCACCAGGCATTCCGCCCCGTCGACGACCCCGCCTACTTCTACAGCACCATGCCGGCCGAGTTCACCAACTCCCGCCTCATCGGGCGCAGCGTCTGGAACACGCGGTGGAAGATCGTCATCCCCGCCTACACCCTGCTCTCCGACGAACAGGCGGGCATCGACCGCTTCGTGCAGAGCGTGAGCGACATCAAGCTCTTCTTCCGCACCTACTCGCACTCCGGCAACTGATCCCGCGCACAGACGTGAAAACCGGCCGCCTGCTCGTCCTGCCGCTCGCCCTGCTCGCCGCGGCCGGTTGCCGGCGCGATGCGCGCCCCGAAAGCCCGCCCTCCCCGCCCGCTCCCGCCTCCTCGCCCGCCGCCCCGGCCACGGAACAAACCGCGCCCGCCGCGACCGGCTTCGCCCCCGAGCAGGTGTTCCGCCGCGCCTTCTGGCGCCATCCCGCACCCGGGGATGTCATTCTCCACGCCGAACGCCACGAACCCGCCGGCCCCGGCGGCGTCTGGCGCTGGGCGCTCGCAGTCCGCCCCTCACCCGGCCTGCTCGCCGCGCTCCGCGCCCCGGAAACCTTCAACCTGCGCCCCCTGCCGTCCCACGCGGCCACGCTCCCCGCCTTCCCGGCCGCACTGCCCGCCTGGTTCCCCGCACCCGCCCCCGGCGACGAGGTGCTGGCAACCCCCGGAGGCTATTTCATCGTCCTTTTTCGCCCCTCGGAAGGCGTGCTCTACGCCCGCGACCACGGCTCGGGTCTCTCAGCCCCCGCCCGCTGAATACCCTTGGGCTTTATCGTCCGCCGCCAACGCCGATACCTGCGGATAAAACCAGAATCCGCACCCATCTGCGGAATCTGCGGTTAACCCTGATTCGTGTATCCGTGATTATCCGGGAAATCCGTGGTCAAAAAATTGAGGCCCTGAAGTCTTGGCGACATCAGCCCTGGGCATAGGCGACTTCTTGACGGCGCGACGCCGGAATTCATACTCAAAAGTATGAAAATTGGCGAACGCGGCCAGGTGACCATCCCCGTGAAACTCCGGCGGCGTTTCGGCCTGAAACCCAAATGCCAGGTGGAGTTTGTGGAGCTGGAAGGCCGCCTCGTGCTGCGCAGGTCCGGCCGGGATAAGAAGGCCGACATTCTTGGCAAATGGGAGCGACACGTCGGTGTCCTCGACCTCAAGGGACGCCGCACCGACGAGATCATGCGCGAGCTTCGCGACCGATGATCACCGCGATCGACACCAACGTCCTGCTCGACCTCTGGGGCGCCGATCCCGTGTTTTGCGAGCCCTCCAAAGCCGCGCTCATGCGCGCGGACATCCAGGGCTCGCTCCTCGTCAGCGACATTGTCTACGCCGAGCTGGCCGGCCGCTTCGCCAGCCAAGCCGACCTCGATGCACGCCTGGCCGATCTCGGCATCGAGCTGGTCGCCACCCCGCGCATCGCCGCCTTTCAAGCCGGCCTGGCCCGCGAGCGCTACCTGCGCGCCGGGGGCAAACGCGTCCGGATCCTCCCCGATTTTCTGGTCGCCGCCCACGCCGCCCACGTTGCCGACCGCTTGCTCACGCGCGACGACGGCTTCTACCGCGCCTACTTTCCGAAGCTGAAAATCCTCGATCCCGCCGCAGCCGGCTGAGCCCCATGCCACAACACCTCGCCGCCATCGCCTACCTCGTCCGCGACTACGACGAGGCCATCGCCTGGTTCACCGGCAAACTCGGCTTCACCTTGGTCGAGGACACGCGCCTCTCGCCGGAAAAGCGCTGGGTGGTGGTCGCCCCGCCCGGCGCCGCCGCGTTTTCGCACGCCGCGCGTCTCCTTCTCGCCCGAGCCGGCACGCCCGCGCAACTCGCCTCCCTCGGAGCCCAGGCCGGAGGTCGTGTCGCCTTTTTCCTCCACACCGACGACTTCGCCCGTGATCACGCCGCCTACCTCGCCGCCGGGATAAAGTTTCGCGAGGCCCCGCGTCACGAAGCCTACGGCACCGTGGCCGTCTTCGAGGACCTCTACGGCCAGCCTTGGGACCTGATCGAGCCGCGCGGGTAGGCGAAGCAAGATGCAGCCAAGGTAACTTGTCCCACCGCATGTAATTGCACGCATTGGCTGATGCTATGGAGTAACGGCGCCGATCATGCCTATCCCAGATTTCCAATCAGCGATGCGTCCCTTGCTGGATTTTGCTAGAGACGAGAAAGATCACTTTTTCCGGGAGGCCTTGGATGCGATGGCCAAAGTATTCGCCGTCACCGCAGAGGAGCGGAGGGAGCAGATTCCCAGCGGGCGCGCCTTCCTTTTCAGTAATCGTATCGCTTGGGCCAAAACCCACCTCAGGATGGCGGGCTTGATCGAGAACCGGGCGCGTGGAGTATTCAGAATCACGCAGCGCGGCCTGCAAGTTCTTGAGGCATACCCGGAGCGCATAGACATGAAAGTGCTCTCCAAAGAGCCTGTCTATGCACTGGCTCGAACCCCAAGCGAGGCCACGAGCGAACCGGACACAGACAAGGCCAAGGCGACAGCGAGTGCCGAAGATATTCGGACCCCCGAGGAGATTATCGATGGGGCGTATCAGCAACTTCGGGAGATACTGGCCAAGGAGCTGCTAGAGCGGATGCGCAGCTCCTCACCGGCATTCTTCGAAAAGCTGGTTGTGGAATTGCTGATGAAGATGGGCTACGGAGGCTCCATCAAAGATGCAGGCAAGGCTATCGGCCGAAGCGGTGATGAAGGTATCGACGGTGTCATCAAGGAGGACCGTCTCGGATTGGATACCATCTACATCCAAGCGAAGCGGTGGGAGCAAACCGTAGGCCGGCCTGAGATCCAAAAGTTCGCAGGGGCTCTTCAAGGCATGCGCGCTAAGAAAGGCGTCTTCATCACCACCGGAAC
>JBDLWD010000168.1:0-3483 GCA_039804465.1 Verrucomicrobiota bacterium
TCGCTTCCACCTATCATCTTGTGCACGCGATTGGCATTCTATCCGTGCTGATCTGGGCGCAAGTGCAACCGGCTCGCGAAGGGCGACTGCGCTTGGTGGGGAAACTCTGGTTGGCAGGCTGCGTGCTGTTCGCGGGCTCCATCTACGCTTTGTCCTTGGGTGGGCCAAGAGCGCTGGGGCCGGTCACTCCGCTAGGCGGCTTGGCTTTTCTCGCGGGATGGGGCCTGCTGGCATTGGAGGGCTTTAAGAAAACCGATAGAATCAGGTGAATCTGCCGCCCGAGCTCACCCCCGTCCTTGCCGCGCTACGCAAGGTCGGCCGCCCGCGCATCGTGGGCGGTGCCGTGCGCGACTGGCTCCTTGGGCTGGATGCACAAGATCTGGATATCGAGGTGGCCGGAGCCTCGTTTGCGGATTTGCACAGAGCGCTGGCCCCCTTGGGCGCCACCGATGTGGTGGGACGCAGCTTCGGGGTCATCAAGCTGCGCCTCGCTTCGGGCGTGGAGTATGACATCTCCCTCCCGCGCCGGGAGTCCAAGACCGGCGCCGGGCATCGTGGCTTCCGGGTGGATCCGGACCCTTCGCTCGGAGATGCGGAAGCCGCCGCCAGACGTGATTTTACCATCAACGCCATCGCGTGGGACCCACTGGAACGCCGGATGATCGATCCCTTCGGCGGCGAGGCGGACCTGCGCGCGCGCCGCCTCAGGCATACTAGCGCAGCCTTCACAGAAGACCCGCTGCGTGTGCTGCGCGCGATGCAGTTCGCCGCGCGCTTCGATCTGAAGCTCGACCCGGGCACCGCGGCGCTTTGCCGATCCATCTCGGAGACTTTCCACGAACTCCCGGTCGAGCGGGTCTGGCATGAATGGGAAAAATGGGCCGAGAAATCATCCAAGCCCTCCCGCGGGCTCCAGGTTTTGGTGGAAACAGGTTGGTTAACGCATTTCCCCGAACTGGCCGCACTCGCGGGCTGCCCCCAGGATCCCGAATGGCATCCCGAAGGCGACGTCCTTGCCCACACCGCTTGCTGCTGTGACGCTTTGGCGGTTGATCGGGAGTGGTCGGAGTCCGCGCCGCGCCGCCGCCGCCTGCTCATGCTTGCGGTGCTTTTGCACGACGTCGGCAAGCCCTCCACCACCCGCCAGGAAGAGAAAAACGGCAGGCTGCGCTGGACCAGCCCCGGCCACGAACCCGCCGGCGTCGCTCCAGCCGAGTCCTTTCTCCATCGCATAGGTGCTCCGCTCGACCACGCGCCAGCCATCGCTCCGCTGGTGGCCAACCACATGGTCCACCACCACGGAGGTCCCGACGGACTCGGCCCCAACGCCCTGCGCCGCCTCGCCCGCCGCTTGCAACCCGCCACCCTGTCGGATCTCGCGGCGGTCATGCGAGCCGACGCCAAGGGACGGCCGCCCCTATCCGGCACCGAGAGCCTCGCCCTCATCGCCCGCATACTCGGCCGCGCGGAGGAGCTTGCCCTCTCGGACGCCGCCCCTCGCCCCATCCTGCTGGGACGTCACCTCATCGCGGCCGGCCTTCGCCCGGGCCCCTCGTTCAAAAGCCTGCTGGACCGCGCCTTTGAAGCCCAGTTGGACGGCGCCTTTGCCGATGAATCGACCGCCCTCCTCTGGTTGGGAGATAATTTGCCGAAGTAAGAGACGCCGCGGACGTGACACCCGCACGACGCCGCCCCTTGCTGATCGTTTTAGTCCAGAAGATGCGCGGCCGACCGCTAGACGCGCCGGACTGAACCGCCCATTCTGAACCTCCAGATCAACTTTTCTTCCATGCCCACCCAACTCGACCAACTGAAGCAACTCACCACCGTCGTCGCCGATACCGGCGATTTCCAGAGCATGAAGGTCTTCGCGCCCCGCGATGCGACGACCAACCCCTCCCTCATCCTCAAGGCCGCCGCCATGCCCGAGTATGCGGCCCTCCTCGACAAGGCCATCGCCGACGCCGGCAAGTCCGCCCGCCTCGACCAGGTCATCGACCGCCTCCTTGTCGTCTTCGGCCTCGAGATCCTCAAGATCGTCCCCGGCCGCGTTTCGTCCGAGGTCGACGCCCGCCTCTCCTTCGACACCACCGGCACCCTCGCCAAAGCCCGCGAGATCATCGCCCTCTACGAAAAAGCCGGCATCTCCCGCGACCGCGTGCTCATCAAAATCGCCTCCACCTGGGAAGGCATCAAGGCCGCCGAAGTCCTCGAGAAAGAGGGCATCCACTGCAACCTGACGCTCCTCTTCAGCTTCGCCCAGGCCGTGGCCTGCGCCGAGGCCGGCATCCAGCTCATCTCGCCCTTCGTCGGCCGCATCCTCGACTGGCACAAGGCCAAGAACCCCACCGCCGACTTCTCCGGCGCCAAAGACCCCGGCGTCGTCTCGGTCACCCAAATCTACACCTACTACAAGAAATTCGGCTACAAGACCGAGGTCATGGGCGCCTCCTTCCGCAACACCGGCGAGATCCTTGAGCTCGCGGGCTGCGACCTCCTCACCATCGCCCCCGCCCTGCTCGCCGAACTGGCCAAGAGCGAGGCTCCGGTCGTCCGCAAGCTCGACGCCTCCGCCGCCGCCGCGGCCGACCTGAAGAAGGTCAGCTTCGACGAGAAGGGCTTCCGCTTTGCCATGAACGAAGACGCCATGGCCACGGAAAAGACCGCCGAAGGCATCCGCCTCTTCAGCGCCGACATCGTGAAGCTAGAGCAGCTCATCGCCCAGAAACGCGGCTGAGCAGCGCCCCGCTCACCACCGGCCCCGCCGGCCCGGCCCGCCCCGTGCGCGCCGGGCCTTTTCGTTTGCCCCTCCACGCCTCTGAGTCACTGCGTTTAAACCAACGCCCATGCTCCGCGCCTTCCAGTGGGACCTCGCCCGCCAAGTCGAGCGTCTCGACCACCTCCTCAACCTCCTGCCCCGCTACGCGGACTGGGGCTACGCGCGGCTGTATCTCCACCTAGAGGACTCGGTCGACTACCCCTCGCTACCCGGCGTGGCGCGCGCCGACGCCTACGCGTGGCGCGACCTCGAAAAACTCGTCTCCGCCGCGCGCGACCACGGCATCGGCGTCGTCCCAATCGCCAACCTGCTCGGCCACACCCAGTATCTGATCAAGACGCCAGAGTGGCGCGATCTGAACGAACTGCGCGACCCCGCCACCGGCGCCGCCCTGCCCGTCGGCCAGATCTGCCCGCTCCATCCCCGCACGCCCGAGCTGGCCGAAAAACTCATCGGCGATCTCGCCCCGCTCTGCACCGCCGGCGAGATCCACGTCGGCCTCGACGAGAGCTTTCACCTCGGCAAGCACCCGCTCTCCCGCGCCGAGATCGCCGAAGTCGGCCTGGCCGGCCATTTCGCGCGCCACGTGACCCGGCTTCATCGCATCGCCGCCGCGCGCGGCCTGCGCCTGGGCCTCTGGGCCGACATGCTCGCGCTCCTGCCCGAGGCGATCCCGCTCCTCGCCCCGCTCGCAAAATCCCACC
>JBDLWD010000169.1:0-6329 GCA_039804465.1 Verrucomicrobiota bacterium
ATTGATTGACGATTGGCCGGGGTTGCGGTTGGTGGGAGATACGGTCGCTAGGAGCTGCCGGCTTTCGCGAGGGGCTTGAGGACTTTCGCATCAAAGACGAAGGGGCCGCCGGGGAGCAGGCTGGCTAGCACGGCCAGCGCGAGTGTCTTCCAGCCCCAGCGGTGGTCGAGCGCCACAGGAACCAGCGCCAGCAGGTAGAGCAAAAAGAGAACTCCGTGCGCCATGCCCACGTGGCGGACCGCCATTGGCTGGTCCGCGAAATATTTCAGCGGCATGGCGACGAAGAGCAGGAGCAGGAAGGACGCGCCTTCGAGCAGTCCCGTGACGCGGAGACGGGCGAGGGGAGTGGAGAGCATGGAAAGGATGGATCAATGTCTGACGACCAACGCCGGAGAAAAGACGGAAGCGCAGGAGTATCGGTGGAAGCGGGAGGCTTTGTTTCCACGCAGGGACTTGCCGCGCGGCGATTGGGCGGCAGCTTGCCCGCATGGCAAACGATCTTGCGGCTTATGCGGAACTTCGGGCGCGATTGAGGCGCGTCCATGTGCTCGGCACGGTGGGCGGGCTGCTTGGCTGGGACGAGCAGGTGAATCTCCCCGTCGGCGCGGCCGCGCAGCGCGGCGAGCAGATGGCGCTCCTCGCCGAGCTCGCGCACGCCGCCGCCACCGCGCCCGAGCTGGGCGCGGCGCTCGCAGCCTGCGAGGATGCGCCGGGGGCCTCGCTCGACGCCGAGGCGCGCGTGGTGGTGGCGGCGGCGCGACGGGATTTCGACCGCGCGACCAAGCTGCCTGGCGAGCTGGTGGCGGAGAAGGCGCGGCTCTCCAGCGAGGCCTACCACGCCTGGGCGGCGGCGCGAGCGGCGCGGGATTTCGCGGCCTTCGCTCCCTATTTGGAAAAACACCTGGCGCTCGCGAGGCGCGAGGCGGAGCTGCTCGGTTTCGGGGATCGCCCCTACGATCTCGCCATCGACAGGCACGATCCCGGGCTTAGCGCCGGGCGCATCGACACGCTTTTCGGCGAGCTGCGCGCGGGGCTTGTTCCGCTGGCGCGGCGGATCGACGCGAAGGTCCTGTCCGCGCAAGGCCGCGGCGAGGCGCCGGCGGCGCTCAAGGGCTTTGATGTCGCGGCGCAGCGCGACGTCGTGCGCCGCGTGACGGAGCGGCTCGGCTTCGATTACGGCCGCGGCCGGCTGGACGTGTCGCTGCACCCGTTTTGCTCGGGCTCGGGCGACGACCTGCGGCTCACCACCCGCTTCGACGCCGACAACCCGCTCGATTCGCTCTACAGCTCCATCCACGAGGCCGGCCACGGCATGTATGAGCAGGGCTTGCCCGCCGCGCACGCGGGCACCGCGCTGGCCGAGGCCGCGGGCATGGCGGTGCACGAATCGCAAAGCCGGCTCTGGGAAAACCAGGTGGCGCGCTCGCGCGCCTTCTGGCGCTGGCTGGAGCCGGAGTATCGCGCGGCCTTCCGGAAACAGCTGGAAGGTGTATCGGCTGATGAACTACACGCGGCGGCCAACGCGGTGGAGCCCGGCGGCATGATCCGCGTCGACGCCGACGAGGTGCACTACAACCTGCACATCTTGTTGCGATTCGATCTGGAGAAGCGGCTTTTCGCCGGCGCGCTGAAGGTCTCGGAGCTGCCCGCGGCGTGGGACGCGCTGGCGGAGGAGCTCTTCGGCCGCCGGCCGGCGCACGCGGGCGAGGGCGTTCTTCAGGACGTGCACTGGAGCGGCGGGGCATTTGGCTACTTCCCCAGCTACACGCTGGGCAACATGATCGCGGCCCAGCTCTGGTCGGCCGCCAAGGGGCGCCTGCCAGGGCTCGAAGATGATTTCGCGCGGGGAGATTTCTCGCGCCTGCTCGGCTGGTTGCGCGCCGAAGTGCACGCGCATGGCCGCCGTGAGGACGCGTTTGCGCTCACGAAGCGGGTGACGGGCGAGGCGCTGGGAGCGAAGGCGCTGCTGGCGTATCTGGAGGAGCGCTACGGTTGAGGCTTCGCCATGGAACTGATCGATTCGCACACGCATCTGGAGAGCTTTGACAAGCGCGGGGAGACCGAGGCGGTGCTCGCGCGCGCGGCCGAGGCGGGCGTGACGCGTCTGGTCACGATCGGGACTTCGACGGAGGATTGGGCGCGCTACCGCGGCCTCGCGACGAGGCACGCGGGTAAGGTTTTCTACACGGCGGGTCTGCATCCCTGTTCGGTGGACGAGCGCTGGGGCGAGGAGTTGGCGGGGCTGGAGGCCTTTTGGAGCGGCGACGGCGCGCGGCCGGTGGCCTTGGGCGAGTGCGGGCTGGATCGTTTTCACCTGCCGAAAGACGATGCGGCCGCGGCGGAGAGGATCTTCGCATGGCAGCGTGCGGCCTTCGCGGCCCAACTGGTCTTGGCGGCGCGGCTGGGCTGTCCGCTGGTGGTGCACTCGCGTGGGGCTTTTGCGGAATGCGTGGAGATGATCGACGCAAGCGGCGTGGCCTGGGAGCGCGTGGTGTTTCACTGCTTCACCGAGGGTGCGACGGAGATGGCCGAGCTGACGCGGCGCGGCGGGCGCGGCTCATTCACCGGAGTGGTGACCTACAAAAACGCCGACACGGTGCGGGCTGCGCTGGTGGCTCAGGGCATAGGCCGCCTGATGCTGGAGACGGACGCTCCTTACCTGACCCCCGTGCCGCATCGGGGTAAGGCAAACGAGCCGGCGTATCTGCGATTCACGGCGGAGGCCGCGGCGCTGGCGCTGGGCGTGTCGGTTGCCGAGCTGGCCGCCCGCACGACGTCAAACGCGCGGGAGTTTTTCGGGCTGGAGTAGGGGGGCGCCTCCCGGCTCTGAACCGTCTCGCGCCCGCGTGGTCACGCAAGGGCGAGACGATCCTCTCGAGCGATCACTTGTAGACCGTGATGATCGGCGAGGCGCCGATGTTGCCGGCGGCGTCGGTGGCAAAGGCCTGAAGCGTGTGGGCTCCGGCGGAGACCTTGCTGGTATTCCAGTTGAAGGTGGCGGTGGAGGAGCTTGCCGTTCCGGAAAGACGGCCGTCGATGTAGAGCTCGAGTTTCGTCACGCCGACGTTGTCGGATGAGGAGACCGAGATGGAGACGGTGCGCGTGGTGATCCTGAACCCGTTGGACGGCGAGGTGATGGCCGAGGTGGGAGCGATGCTGTCGATCACCTTATTGTTGGAAACGGTGACGGTGCGCGTGGTGGTGCCGACATTTCCGGCCGCGTCGAAGGCGCGGAGTTCCAGCTGCCGGAGGCCATCGGCGACGAGGCGGGAGTCCCAGGAATAGGCAAGGGATGCTGCGCTGGCCGAGGCCACGAGGGTGCCGTTGATGCGCAGTTCCATGCGGGTGACGCCGACGTTGTCGGTGCCGTCTCCCGAGATGGAAACGATGCCGGATGCGGTGGCGTTGGCGGCGGGCGTGGAGAAGTAGGCCGAGGGGCGGTGGTGTCCGCGGAGGCGGCGTTGCGGGCGGCATTGACCGCCCGGGCGGCGTTTACCCGGCCGTGACCGTAGTAGATGTCATAGCTCGCGGCGCCGATGTCGTCGGAGTTTTTGATCAGGAGATCGACAATCTGGGCGTTGCTCGCCACGGGCCAGGTGGAGGCGACGAGGGCGGCGACACCCGAGGTCACCGGGCTGGAGAAGGAGGTGCCGTTGATGTAAGTGTAGCCGTTGCCGTTTTGGGTGGTGAGGATGTTGACGCCGGGTGCCGAGAGGTCGACGTAGGTGCCGAAGTTGGACCAGGAGGGGCGGAGGTCGTTGGCGTCGGTGGCCGAGACGGCGACCACGTTGGTGCAGGCGGCGGGATAGAAGGCGATGTTGTTGCCGTTGTTGCCGGCTGCAGCGATGATCACGGCGGATTTGTTCCAGGCGTAATTCACCGCGTCCTGAAGAGAGCGGGAGGAGCTGGTTCCGCCCAGGCTGAGGTTGATGATGCGCGCGCCGGCGTCGGCCGCGAAGGTGATGCCGCGGACGATGTTGGAATAGGCTCCGGAACCGTCGGCGCCGAGGACTTTGACAGGGAGGACGGGGGAGAACCAAGTGATGCCGGCGATCCCTAAGGCATTGTTGGTCGCGGCGGCGGCAACGCCCGCGACGGCGGTGCCGTGGAGTGGTTGGCTTGTTAAGATATGCACCGGCCCGCTTAGGCCAAGGCTTCGGCGATGGCGGCGATGATTTCCTCGGTCGGCTCGGTGCCTACGCTGAGACGGAGCAACTCGGGTTGGATGCCCTGTTTCAGCAAGTGTTCGCGGCCTTCGGGGCTGGTCACGAGGTCGTAGTGCGCGAGATACATGAAGGGGCAGAGCAGCGAGGTAGTGAGGCCGAAGCTCGGGCCCTTCGCGAGGCGCACGCGGTCGTAGAACGAAGCGAGCGTGTTGCCGTCCTTAAGCGCGAAACTGATCATGGAGCCGGCGGATCCGGCCGATCGAGCGAGGGTGGCGTAGTTGGCGGCCGACGCGGGGTGGCCGCTCCAATGCACCTCGGCGACCTTGGGGTGGCCGCGCAAAAACTCCGCCACGCGAGGGGTGGAGGCGTTGATGCGCGCGATGAGCGCGGGCGTGGCGTCGATTTGGGCGGCCAGTCGGGCTACGTCGCGCGGATAGACCGGGGCCAGGGAGGCCGCCGCGGCCAGAGCTGGGCGCAGCTCGGCGGCGAGCGGGGAGGCGGGGGAGACGGCGGTTGCGCCCAGGATGACGTCGCCTTCGGAAGCGGTGTATTTGGTGAGCGAGTTAACCACCACGTCGGCGTGAGGCAGCACGTCGAGGTTGAAGGGAGAGGCGATGGTGGGATCGACCACGAGGGCCACGCCGCGCGCGCGGCAAAGCGCGGAGAGGGCGGCGAGCGCAGGCGTCTGGATGAGGGGATTGGTGGGCACCTCGGCGAGCACGCCCGCCACGCTTCCGTCGTGGGCGTCAAGCAGGCGGGCGAGCCCGTCGAGATCGAAGACGTCGGCGTGGTGCAAATAGTCCTCGGCTGGGTGCGCGGTGAGTTTTTGCAGGATGGCGATGGTATCGAGGTAGAGCCAGCCGAGCTGAACCCAGTGGGTGCGGCCGCGCGGGGCCTGCACTGCGTTCACGGCCTCGAAGGCTGCGAAGGTTGCCGCCATGCCGCTGGGCACCAGATGCACGTCGGTCGTTCCAAGGCCGTGACCCAGGTTGGCGGCCAGGAAGCGTCGCACATGGTCCGGGGCGTCGCCGGTGAAGCTGTTTTCCGGCGCGACCGGGAGTTCGCCACGCGTGGCGAGCCAGTCCTCGGCGGCGCGCGAGGAGCCGAAGGCACCGGTGTGCTGGAGGTAGCGGCGGGCGCGGTTGGAGAGATCGGCGTCGGCCCCATCGGGAAGGGCGAGCGCGGTTAGCCAGGGGTTCAGCGGCAAGATCTCGCCTGCGCCGCCGAGGCGGACGCGAAGGGCCGAGGCGACGGCGGGGCCGGCGCAGAGCCAGAGCTCGCGGTTGGCGAGGGCGGGCTGTTCGCGGCGCAGGGTGTCGGCGACCCTGCGCAGCAGCGGATGCACGACGAAGCGCGGATAGCCGCTGCTCATGCGTGAGGTGACGGCCGGATCCTTCTCTTCGTAGCCGATGACGTCGCGCATGGTGGGCAGGCTGCACGAGACCGCGTGAAGGCGGTCGGGAATGCGCTGGCCGAGCGGACGATGGACGAGGGAGGACATGGCAGGAATTCGCTCAAATGACCAAGGTCCGACGGAGGTTGTCCAATGAGAAACGCGAGGCGGGCTTGCGCCTCCGAGGTTGCAGGCGGCGGCGCGGCGCGCAGGGTGGCTGGCGAGAACGATGAAATTTCTTTCCTGGAACGTGAACGGGGCCCGCGCGGGGCTCGACAAGGGCACCCTGGTGCCGTGGATGGCGGCGAGCGGGGCGGACGCGACCTGCCTCCAGGAGACCAAGTGCCATCCAGGGGACATCGCGCACGTGTCGTGGCCATCCGAATACACCTCGGTGACCTTTTACGCGGCCGAGAAGAAGGGCTACAGCGGCACCGCCATCCTCAGCCGCCATGCCCCGCTGGCGGTGCGTTTCGGCATGGGCGCGGCGGAGCACGATGGCGAGGGGCGGGTGCTCACCGCCGAGTTCGAGAAGTTTTTTCTCGTGAACGTCTACACGCCCAACGCCCAGGACGGGCTGCGCCGCCTCGCCTACCGGCAGGTGTGGGACCGCGAGTTTTTGAAGTTCATGCAGGGGCTGGAGAAGACCAAGCCGGTCGTGGTCTGCGGCGATTTCAACGTGGCCCACAAGGAGATCGATCTGGCCCGGCCGAAGGACAACGTGCAGAATCCCGGTTTCACCCCCGAGGAACGCGCGGGGTTCACGAAGT
>JBDLWD010000170.1:0-2881 GCA_039804465.1 Verrucomicrobiota bacterium
CTACCTGGCGACAGCGCTCAACCACACCGACACAAACCTAGCTCAATTAGTGCTGTTACTCGCCGCGCTCGGGGACGGCAACGTCGCGCGCTTCAGCGACCGACTCATCGTGGAATGGGCCGCAGCGGAGCAGTCGCAGCGATGGCCAAATTACTTTTTTTTTCAATTCCTAGAGGTGGCCCGCGTTCTGCCCGACTATAAAAGGCAAAGGGAGCTGATGCGTCTTCTCGACTTTGCCTTGGATCAGTTCGCACCGCTGGAAACGCTACGGTGGGCCGTGCTCAGTCAATACAACCATCCGGAGAACCCCTCTGCTCTGCTTTTCATTGCGCGCAGCGCACATCTACGCGCGCTTCTGTCTCCGCTCTCCCTTGAAAGGCTACGCTGGCATGGCGTGGCCGTGATGGCGGCCGTCCTGCACAGGCGCCAGCCGGCGTTTTTGTGGCTCTGGGGTCTGTGGCACCGGCTGCGCCACGGCAAAAAACTCCGGCCGAAGCCCTATCCGGGCGCCTATCGCGGTCACTTTCTGCATCCAAGGCGGCCCATGGTCGCTTCGATGCCACGCTCGGCGAGCCAATGAAGAAAAACATGGCGCAGCCATCGACAAAGATCCAGGCGAACGCCGCAACCGTCCAAGGGGAGTTCCGCCCCCTCCATTGAGCCATGCGCCTGCTTTTCTGCACCACGGACGGAGCCGGCGCTTTCAACGGCATCAACGCCTGGCTGCTGGACTTTCTCCCCGCGCTGGCCGCCGCTGGTCATCAGCCCGTGGTCCTTCTTTTCTGCTGGTCGCCCCCGGGCCAGTGCCACACCTACCCGCGCCTGCTCGAACGCGGCATCGAAGTGCGGACCGTTTATCCCCGGCTCTACACCGAGGCAGCCGTCCGGCTCTGCCTCAAAGAGGCCCGGCGCTTCAAGCCCGACGCCTTCGTCGCCAGCCACGTCGTGCCCGCCCTTTTCGCCCTCCCCGCGCTCCGCGCCGCCGGCATCCCGGGGGTTTCCATCCTCCACAACGACGATGAGGAATACCGCGCCAAAGCCTCCTTGCCCGCCGACGCCACCGTGGCCGTCTCCCAATCCCTGCTCCATCTCATCCCCTCGGACGGCCGGGTCTCCCGCTTCATTCCCTACGGCGTCTCGCTTTCGCCCCATGTCGCCGAAACGCCGCAATCGGAGGGCCCCCTCCGCCTCGTTTACCACGGTCGTATCGCGAACCCTCAAAAACGCATCGTCGACACCGCCGGTGCCCTTGCACGCCTGTGCCGGGCCCACCCACGCGTCCAAGCTGACCTCTACGGCTCCGGCCCCGACGAGCAACTCCTGCGCGCCCAACTGGCCCGCGATGACGCCGACGGGCGCGTTCGTTACCTCGGATCGCGCTCCTCGGATGAGATAAAAAAGCTGCTCCCCGACTACCACGCCTCCGTTCTCCTATCCGACTTCGAGGGCCTGCCCGTCTCCGTTCTCGAATCCATGTCCGCCGGTCTTGTGCCCGTCTGCCTTCGCACCGCCAGCGGCCTGCCCCAACTCCTGCGCGACGGCGAAAACGGCTTCCTCCTCTCCGACCGCGATCAGGATCTGGAACGCGCCGTCTCGCGCCTGCTCGCCTCGCCAGATGAATGGCGCCGCATGGCCGGCCGCGCGCGGGAGACCATCGTCGAGAATTTCTCCTCCGATTCCTGCGTCGGCCGGTGGTGTGATCTGCTCCAAACGCTTCCTCCGCCCGCGCCCCTGACGTCGCCAGCCCCGAAGTCACTCCCGCCACCCCATCCCGCCCTGACGGCCGAAGACGTCCGCCACCCCGGCCTGCCACGCGCCATCTGGCGCTGGCTGCGCTTCGGCCCGCCCGCCGCCCCCCTGCCCCGCTAAACCCGTGTCCACGCCCGCCGTCAGCCTGCTCGTCCCATGCTACAACGCCGCGCGCTTCCTGCCGCGGCTCGCGGAGCACGTGCGCCGCATGTCCGTCCCCTTTGATCGCGTCCTTTGTTACGACGACGGCTCGACCGACGACACCGCGGCCGTCGCCCGTGAACTCGGCTGGGAGATTATCACGCCCAACCAAAACGGCGGCGTCTCCCGCGCCCGCAACCGCCTCGCCTACGCCGCATCCACCGAGTGGATACATTTTCACGACGCCGACGACCGCATTCACCCTGATTTCCTCGCGCGCCTGCTTCCGCTGGCGGACGCGTCCGCCGACGTGGTGAGCTGCGACGCCGACTGGGTGGCCGAGGCGGACGAACGCGTCCTAGTCTCCTGGCGCTACGACGGCGCCGCGCTCGCCTCCGATCCCGCCGCCCACCTGCTCGCCCGCCCCATGGGCCTGAACAACTCCCTGCTCCGCCGCGAGGCCTGGGAACGGATCGGCGGCTGCGACGAGACTCTGGCAATGTGGGAAGACGCGGACGTCCACCTTCGCCTCGCCCTCGCCGGCGCCCGCTGGCGGCACGTCCCCGAGGTCCTCACCTGGTCGCTGCGCAACGAGGCGAGCTTCAGCCACGACTACCGCCGCAACTGGCGCTGCCGGCTTCAGGCCCTGCAAAAATACGCCTCCACCCCCGGGACCGCACGCCTCGCCCCGCTGGTCGCGCTCGAAGCGGAGCGGGCCGCCGACGAGATGCTCGCCCTGGGCGACCGCGAGGCCGCGCGCGAGGCAGTCGACCTCGCCTCGAGCCTCGGCCTCCGCGTCCCCTCCACCCGCAATCCCCTGCTTCGCGCGGCGCGCAGCGTGCTGCCTGCCCTCTCCACCCTTCGTCTCCGGCGCGCCTTGCGACGCATCGCAGCTTCCCGCTCATGAGTGCATCGCGCGTGAAAGGAAATTCATCGTCGCCCTTCGAGCCGGCGGACCACAGCCGCCGGCCTTCATCCGCGGGAAAAATCG
>JBDLWD010000171.1:0-4965 GCA_039804465.1 Verrucomicrobiota bacterium
GTCCTTGCCTCCGCCGGTGAGCTTCTTGAGGAGCAGCTCGGGGTTCTCGCCCAACTCGGCGTCGAAGAAGCCGTGGAGCTGGCGCAGGCGGGTGGGGTGGCGCATCTTGCGCAGCGCCTTCGCCTCGATCTGACGGATGCGCTCGCGCGTGACCTTGAACTGGCGGCCGACCTCCTCGAGGGTGCGGCTGTAGCCGTCGGTGAGACCGAAGCGGAGTTTGAGCACGCGTTGTTCGCGCTCGGTGAGGGAATCGAGGACGTCCACGATCTTTTCGCGCAGGAGCGAGTAGGCCGTCATGTCGTAGGGATTCTCGGCGGACTTGTCCTCGATAAAATCGCCGAAGGACGTGTCGTCGCCGTCGCCGACGGGCGACTGGAGCGAGATGGGCTGCTGGGCCATCTTCATGATCTGCTGCACGCGCTCGACGGGGAGCTGCATCTCGTCGGCGACCTCCTCGGGCGTGGGCTCGTGGCCGAATTCCTGAAGGAGTTGCTTCTGGACCTGCATCACCTTGTTGAGCGTCTCGATCATGTGGACCGGGATGCGGATGGTGCGGGCCTGGTCGGCGATGGAGCGGGTGATGGCCTGGCGGATCCACCAGGTGGCGTAGGTGGAGAACTTGTAGCCGCGGCGATACTCGAACTTTTCCACGGCCTTCATGAGGCCCATGTTGCCCTCCTGGATGAGGTCGAGGAACGAGAGGCCGCCGTTGGTGTATTTCTTCGCGATCGTGATCACGAGGCGGAGGTTGGCCTCGACCATCTCGGTCTTGGCCTGGTGGGCCTCGCGGACGTGGACGTTGGTCTGGCGGACGACTTCGAGGAAGCGAGACGGGGCGATGCGCCACTCGGACTCGATCTGCTTGAGGCGGCCGTTGATCGACTTGGTGTCGATGGCGGCGTCCTTTTTGGTCTTGGGGTGTTTGGCGCGGTCGAGCTGGCCGTTCAGGGCCTCGATCTCGCTGAGCACGGGTTGGAGCTGCTCGAGCCACTCCTCGAACACCTTCAGTTTGAAGAAGTATTTGGAGAAGTTCTGGCGAAGGGTGGATTCGCGCTTGGAGTGCTTGGAGAGGACCTTTTTGCGGTCGGCGTCGTTCTTGGCCTTCTGGTATTCCTCCCAGGATTCGGCGACGGACTCCTCGTTCTTGACCGTGGTCTCGACGAGCTTGGGGAGGTTTTTGAAGTAGGCGTCGCGGCTCTCGATCTTCTTGTCGATGACGATGCGGTCAAAGCGCTCGGTGCGGTCGATGAGCTTCTGGCCGAGGCCTGCGATGTATTTGCCGACGATGGCGACCTCGAAGAGGACCTCCTGGGCCTTGAGCTCGGCGGTCTCGATGCGCTTGGAGATTTCGACCTCCTGCTCGCGGGTCAGCAGCGGGACCTGGCCCATCTGCTTGAGATACATGCGGACCGGGTCGTCGAGGATGTCGTTCTGCGAAGAGCGGGTCTCGTCCTCCTCCTCCTTGGTCTGGCGGGCCTTGAATTCCTCGACCTGTTCGGGCTCGAGGATCTCGATCTCCAGATTTTGGAGAATGGAGAGGACGTTATCGATCTCCTCCTGGTTCTCGACCGACTCGGGCAGGGCCTCGTTGATGTCGTCGAAGGTGAGGTATCCCTGCTCCTTGGAGAGCCGGATGAGGGCGCGGATCTTGTCGTTGATCCCGCCGGGAGGGAGGTTGTCCACGGGATTATCGGAGGAGCCGGCTTCGGCTCCTTGGGTGACCTCGATAGCGGCCTCGACGGCGTCGGAATGGGTATCGGCGGAGGCAGACTTGGCTTTGCGCGGCATGAGTGGTGACAGAGACTTGGGCGAAAACGAGCGGGCGTGGAACGACGAAAAACGAAAAGATTATCAGGCGACGGCGACAAGCGCAAGGGGGGAGCCAAGAGCCGCTGAAGCTCGGAGCGTTCCTTTAGCAAGGCAATGGCGTCAATGGTGTTATCGGTCGAGGCTTGGGCGAGCTGAAGGTCGATCTGGCGCAGGCGCGGGGCGAGGGCGCGGTCGCGAAGCCGTTTGAGGCCCTCGAGGGCGACCTTGGCGGGGTCGTCGATCTGCGGGGTTTCGAAGAGCAACGAGGCGACCAAGGCGCGTTCGGCGTCGGTTTCGAGTAAACCGTCGAGATTGTCCCGGCCGGGCCACTCGCCGTGCAGGAATTCGCCAAGGAAACGGTTAAGCAGCACACCGGATGGAAGGCGGGCTTCTATCCATTCGTGCGGGCAGGTGGCGGCAAGCGCCCTGCCGAGCGCGATGTCGAAGTGGAGGACGAGCAGCAGGAGGTCGCGTTCTGGCGCGGTGGGGTCGTCTTGGAGCGCGGAGCCGGGAGTCGGGCGCGAGGAACCTGAGGAGTCCGCGGAGGCCGGGGGGGAGGCGGGGGCGGATTGGGCGGCGGGGCGGCCGCCCTTGGCGATGAACTGGGCGAAGTCGCGCTCGAGGATGTCGGGTGTGACCTGAAGCGCGCCGAGGGCGGGGGCGACTTCGCCGAGCAGGCGCTTGCGGAGTAGTTCGGAGTCGGCGGCGGCGATGACCGAATAAATTTCCCGCACCGCGGCCTGGGTGCGTTCGGCGGTGGCGTTGCGCGCATCGGGCAGCACGTAGCGGCGCATGAACTGCATGCCGCCGAAGGCGCCGCGTTTCACCTCGTCGTAGCCGGCCAGGCCTTTTTCCAAAAAGAGCAAATCGGGGTCGACCTTGCCTGCGCCGTCGAGGGTGAGGAAGCGGACCTCGATGCCGGTCTTGAGCGCGAGCGGCAGCAGGCGCAGGGCGGCCTTCTGGCCGGCGCTGTCGCTGTCAAAGAAGCATTCCAGCTCCGTGTGGTAGCGGCGCATGAGGATGAGTTGTCCTTCAGTGATGGAGGTTCCCTGCGGCGCAATGGCGGTTTTCAGGCCCACCGACCAGCAGCGGAGCGCGTCGAGCTGGCCCTCGACCATCACGAAAGGCTTGCCGTCGCCGACGTGGGCGCGGGCGCGGTCGAGGTTAAAGAGGAGATTGCCCTTGGTGAAGATGGGCGTCTCGGGCGAGTTGACGTATTTGGCCTCGTGGGCGGGGTCGTCGGCGGGGGTGAGCTTGGTCTGGCGGGCGGTGAAGGCGACCACGCGGCCCTGGTGGTCGCGGATCGGGATCATGAGCCGGCCGCGGAAGCGCGGGCGCAGCGCCTGAAGGGTGAGGAGCTGGTCCTCGTAGATGAAAAACAGCCCGCACTGGCGCAGCGCGGCCTCGGAAAACTTTTTCCGCATGAGCGCGGCGGCGAGGCCGGAGCCGGCGGGGTCGGCCAGGCCGATCTTGAACTCTTCGGCGAGCTCGGGCGTGAAGCGGCGGTCCTTGGTCCAGTAATCCCGCATCCAGGCGCCGTGCTCGCCGTTGGCCTTGAAGGCCTGGTGCAGGTGGTCGGCGGCGAATTCGTGGAGGTCGAAGAGTTCCTGGCGCAGCGAGCGTTCTTCGCGGGAGGGGCCGCCGCCGCCTTCCTCGTATTCGAGGGCGACGTTGAAGCGCTGCGCGAGGGCCTCGACCGCCTCGGTGAAGTTCAGGCCCTCGGTTTCCTGGACGAAGGTGAAGATATCGCCCGATTTTCCGCAGCCGAAGCACTTGTAGAAGCCCTTGGCGGAATCGAAGTGGAAGGACGGCGTTTTTTCCTGATGGAAGGGGCAGAGGGCCTTGAAGCGGTTGCCGCCGGCGCGGCGCGGGGTGGCCACGCGCGAAATGACGTCCACGATGTTGATGCGCAGCTTGAGGTCTTGTTTGCAGCTTTCCTTGAGGCGCGGCATCGACGGGGCGGGTTTGGACTTTCGGCCCGGGCTCTGCTCTGTCAAGGACTCCGCCCGCATGTTGTTTCGAGCCCTAGCTTTTTCCCTGATCCTGCCCGTCTTGGCCGCGTTAGTCGCCCGCGTCGAGGCGGCCGAGCGGAATGGCCTGCCGCCTGCCTTGTGGGAGTTCGCGCTGCCTCCGGTCCAGCCGCATTTGGCTTGCGCGCCCGCCGCCCATGCCGCGCGGTATGACGAGGGTGTGGAGACCTTGCTCCGCGCCTTTGAGGATTCGGCCGGGCGTCGTCTTACGCCGGGCGAGAAAGGCCGCGTGGGCCTGAAAATTTACGCCGAGTCCGGCACGGGGCTTGCCACGCCCCAGCCCTTGGTGCGGGCTGTGGTCGAGGCTCTGGTGCGCCGAGGGTATTCACGGGATAAGATATTTCTCGTCGGGCTGAACCAGTTGCGTCTGCGCCTGAGTGGCTACCTGCCAACAGATCCACGTATCGAGCCGCCGTTTGCCGGCCATCCGTTCTTTGTGCTGGAATCCGGCCGCTACTACGACGCCACCTGGTTTTACGACAGCCCATTGCCCTCGCGCTTCGACCCCATCCTTTCGGGGCGCCAGGACCGTGCGCCGGACTATGATCTCGACCGGTTGGCCGCCACCGCGGTTGATCCTGCGGCCAAGCTCGACGCCGATGCGGATCGCAAAAGTTTCCTCGCCACCCCGCTTTTTCTGGAGGCCGATTTTTGGATCAACCTCCCCGTTTACACCGACCACGAGGCCTTGGGGGTGAACGGGGCGCTCGCCAATGCGACCCTATGGAACGCATCCAACACCTCGCGCTTTTTCCGCAGCACACGCAGCGCTCCGGCGGCGGTCGCGGAGATGGCAGCCATACCGGAGTTGCGCCAGACTTGGGCCTTCACCCTGGCTTCGCTGGACCGCTGGCAATTTGTCGGCGGACCGGCCTTTAACTCGCTCTACACGCGCGGCGAGCCCAGGCTCTGGCTGGGGACGGATCCGGTTTGGATGGACTCGCTCATGCTGGCGAAGATCAACAGCGCGCGCAAAGCGGCTGGCTTCCAGCCTGTTTCCGACGAAATTCGCACTCTGGAGTTCGCCGAAACACTGGGTGTGGGTCGGCGAGATCGCGGTGCCCCGATCGTGCTTGGCGGCAAGTAACGGCGTGGCAGGCGAATCCTCGGCGCAAAAACACCTTGC
>JBDLWD010000172.1:0-5409 GCA_039804465.1 Verrucomicrobiota bacterium
GTGATGCCCGAGGTCCACATGGCCGCGACGTAGAGGAGGATGCCGACCGTCCCGATCCAGAAGTGGGTGTTGGCAAGCGAGACGGAGTGCAGAGGCTTGTTCCAGAGACGCGGAACGAGCCAGTAGATCATGCCCGCGGCCATGAAGCCGTTCCAGCCGAGGGCGCCGGCGTGGACGTGGCCGATGATCCAATCGGTGTAGTGGCCGAGGGCGTTGACCGCCTTGATGGAGAGGAGCGGCCCCTCGAAGGTGGCCATGCCATAGAAGGTGACGGCGGCGGCGAAGAACTTCAGAACCGGATCGGTGCGAAGCTTGTGCCAGGCGCCGCGCAGGGTGAGCAGACCGTTGAGCATGCCGCCCCACGAAGGCGCCCATAGCATAAGCGAGAAGGTCATGCCGAGGATCTGGAGCCAGTTGGGCAGAGCCGTGTTAAGCAGATGGTGAGGGCCGGCCCAGATGTAGACGAAAACCAGGGACCAGAAATGGATGACCGAAAGGCGATAGCTGTAGACCGGACGTTCGGCCGCCTTCGGCACGAAGTAATACATGATGCCGAGGATCGGCGTGGTGAGGAAGAACGCCACGGCGTTGTGCCCATACCACCATTGGACGAGGCCATCCTGCACTCCGGCGAAGATCGGATACGAGTGGGTGAGCGAGGTCGGGATGCTCAGGTGGTTGACGATGTAGAGCATCGCCACGGTGATGATGGTCGCGATGTAGAACCAGATCGCGACGTAGAGGGCGCGCTCATGGCGCTTGGCGAGGGTCCAGAAAAAGTTGACCGCAAAGACGACCCAGATGCCGGCGACGGCGATGTTGATGGGCCAGATCAACTCGGCGTATTCCTTGCCGCGCGAAAAACCGAGCGGGAGCGTGATGGCGGCCGCCACGATGATCGCCTGCCAGCCCCAGAAGTGGAGCTGAGAAAGGAAGTCGCTCGCGAGGCGGGCCTTCACCAGGCGCTGCGTGGAGTAATAGACGCCGGCGAACATCATGTTGCCGACAAAGGCGAAGATGACGGCGTTGGTGTGAAGCGGCCGCAGGCGCCCGAAAGTAAGCCAAGGCAGGTCGAAATTGGCGCGCCAGGCGTTGAGCTGAGTTGCGATAAAGACGCCGACCAGCATGCCGACCGCGCCCCAAAGGATGGAGGCGAGCAGGAACTGGCGAACGACCTTGTCGTTGTAGTGGATGGTGACGGTGCGGGCGGACATGGATGGGCTTTAGGCGGATGCTGGATGAAGGGCGGAGCGGACCTTTTTCAGGGCAAACGGGATCAGGCCGTGGCGGGATGCGCGGCGCGGTCCTTGCGATGCTGGCAGGATACGCAGCATTTGCCGCCGGCGCGGCGGTTGGCACAGGTGCTTTCGTCGACGTGCGAATGGGAGCGCCCGCGGACGGCGACGCTCGGGGCGGTAGCGAGGTCGTCCTCGAGCGGAAGCAGGGAGTCGCGATCCGCCCCGGCGCGGCGCGGACGCGAGAACTCGCGGACGAAAAGCGCGATGAAGGTGAGCGAAAGGACCAGGCTGATGGCGAGGGTGAGAGGTATTACGTCCATGGGGCGGAATGCGTGAATGATTACCTAGCACCTTAGCGAAAACCGCATGGGTCCGCTCCGCGGGGCTTGGCGGCGGGCACGCGTTTCTTGCCATAGGCCAAGAAAAGCGGCCAAGGGGCGCGCAGCCTCGGACAAGGAAGGCGGCGCGGCGGAAGGGTCGTTAGGTTAACTTGGGAATAATGAAGCCCGGCGACCCTCGGCCTCTCCTAGACCGCCATGCCGCCCGTGTGCTGACGCACTGGAGGGAGCGGCTGCGAGCCCTGCCGCCGTCGAGCGCCCTCGCCCACCCGGATCTTCTCGGGCCCATGATGGCGCCGGCCTTGGCGCGAGTTCGCCGAGAGACGGTCCAAACCGCGCCGGACACGGCCCCGGCCGAGCCGGTGACCTGCCGCTGCGGACTAAACCCTCTGGTCGCCCTTTACCTGACGGGCGAATGCGCCACCTTCGAAGTGCTGTGGAGAGAGGCCGACGCCCTCCCCGGCGTCGCCCCGGGCGAGCGCGAACGGCTTTGCCGCGCGCTTACCCAAGCCTGGCGGAAAGTGGCGGCCGACGAAGTTTCCCTTTTTTGCAGCCTCTGCCAGCGCCGCAACGCCCTGGAGGCGGACGAAAAAGCGCGGCCCTCCTCGCGAGCGCATCGCGCCCTGCCTGGGGAACGTCCGTGCCGCGGCGCGGAACAGGCGATCAGCGCAGCGGCGCGAGGCGCTTGTTCAGGCTCTCGCGATAAGCCTTTGGCGACTGCCCGGCAATCCGGCGAAACACGCGGTTGAACTGCGAGAGCGACTGAAAGCCCGCCTCGAAGGCCGCCTCGCTCACGCGCTTGTGTGGATTGATCAGCAGATTCTTCACCTTTTCCACCCGCACGCGGGCGAGGTAGTTGGTAAAGGTCATGCCCGTGGCCTTCTTGAAGGTCTTGCAGAAGTAGAAGGCGCTCATGTTGACCGACCTGGCAACCTCGTCGAGCGTCAGGTCTTCGCCGTGGCGCGTCGCGATGAGGGAGCGGGCGCGGGCGATGGGTGGAGCCTCTCCGTGCTCGGACTGGATGGCCAGCTCCTCGCCGATGGTGGCTAGATGCTGGGCGAAAATAGAAAGCAAGCGCAGGATGGACTCGTATTGCCGACGGTCCAGCACCCGGCCCTGGAACCAAGCCTCCTCCAGCTTTTTCATGTCCACCTCGGTGCCAAAGGCGAGGATCTGGCGCGCGGTGCTGGCGAAGCGTTTCTTATCGGGCTTCTCGAGGAAAACCTGGCCGGTCTGCAGAAATGCCACCAAATCCTCGCCGACGCGAACCGGCACGGAGGAGTCGCACAGGCCGGCGAAGCACTTCATTGTCTTGGGCTCAAGCCGCGCCTCTTCCTCGACCTTGCGCTGAAGCTGGAGGCAGGCCGCGCAACTCTGGTTGGTCTTCGCCATCAGGGCGCAAAACGGATTCTCGTTTGGGTCGTCATGGTGCGGCAAATCAAAGGCCTCGAGTGGACGCAGGTTGATGGGTAGTCCGGTGGTGTCTCGGAAGGCCTGCTCGTAATCCTTGAAGATGCGGCTCCGCTTCAAACGGTCGACAAACTCGCGGCTGCGTTGGGCGGTGTCGGTAGCTTCTGCGCTCATCTGTAAAATGTTGCGCATTAATCGCACCTGAATGCCATCGTCCAAAGAGAAAATACACCGGAGAGAGGCATCGGAGAAAAACGCATTCGACAAGGTCACAGGCACCGCCCACCAATTTCCAAGTCATGGCCTCGTCCTCCAACCACAACGACAACATCATCGCTCCCTCCGAGCAGAAGCACGTCACCCCGGTGACGATCGCCGTCGACCTCGTGCTCGTGGGCATATTTTTCTACTTCATGTTCGGCTGGGTGAAGTCGCACGTGCCGAGCACCGACCCGAAGTTCGTCACCCTTTTCGGCGGTCTCACCGCCCTGTGCGTGACCGGCGTTTTCTGGATGGCCGTGCAAATGTTCCGGATCGTCCTCGCCGGGGAGAAAATCCTCAAGGCCGAGCGCGCCAAGCGCTGATTCGCCTCGCATCCGCCTTGTGCCGCGATCCCTGGATCGCGGCTTTTTCGTTTCCCGCCGCCTTCATCCGCCGCTTTCCTAGCAAACGTGAACGAGACCGTTCCCAGCAATCCCCCGACCGGCGTGCCCAAGGCGCGGCCCACCGCCGCGGCCGAGGACTATCTGGAGCGGATCGCCGCCCTCATCAAAACCAAGGGCTACGCGCGGGTCGTGGACATTGCGGCCGAGCTGAAAATCTCCCAGGCGAGCGTCACCACCATGGTCCAGCGGCTCGATGCGGATGGCCTGGTTAAATACGAAAAATACCGCGGCATGGTGCTCACCGACGCCGGCGAGGCCGTGGCCGCGCGAATCGCTCACCGGCATGAATTGCTCACCCAGTTGCTTCGCTTCTTCGACCTGCCCGAGGACGTCATTTTTCGCGATGTCGAGGGCATGGAGCACCACATCAGCGGCGAGACGCTGGCCGCGCTGGAAAGACTGACGCGCCACCTCGAGGCGAATCCCGGCATCGTCGAGCAGCTCCGGCGCTAACGCCTAGGCGGCGGACGCAAAGCATCCACGCGCGCCGCGAAAAGGACGCTTCAGTCCCTTTTGGCGGAACGGAATTCGCGGTGCCCGGACTTTTGCAGCGACTCCAGCCTGGCCACCAGCGCGACAGCCTCGTCGTTTTTGCCCGCCTCCAGCGCGGCCTTCAGTTTGTCGACCTCGGCAATAAACGCTTTCATCTTCTCCGCAAAGTCCGCGACGAAGGCCGCACGCGTGGATTCGGGCAGCGCGGCGGCCCTAGCCGGAGCGAGCGCGGCCGACTGCTCGGCGGCCAGACGCAGGCTCGCCACCAGTTCCAAGGACGAAGCGTTCGCCGAGGCGACAGAGACCTGGCGGCGCAACTTACGGAATGACACACGCATTTCATCCATGCGCCCGCCCAGCTCGGTCGTATCGGAATCGTTGACGGACGCGGCCGGTGCGGCGGGCGCCGCGCAGAGCGGGTGCAGGGCGATCCCGGCGGTGGCGAGGGCAAGGCAAACGAGAAAACGCATGATTTACGGGGAAAGGAAACACCGAGCGGGAACATCTTCTGAATACGCCCGCCGGTCGCATCCGGCAAGCCGTTCCCTTCTTTGCCTACTCGTAGCGCAGGGCGTCGATGGGATCGAGTTTGGCCGCCTGGATGGCCGGATAGACGCCCGCCATCACGCCGGCGGCGACGCTGAACGCGAAGCCCACCACGAAGGCGGAGGGCGCCAGCAAAGGGCCATTGCCAGGTGGCAGCACCGACCCAAGCGCCTGGATAAGAACGACGGCCGCGCCGACACCGGCGAGGCCGCCGATCAGGCTAAGCGTCACCGCCTCCGCGACGAACTGGCTGAAGATATTGAAGGGCGTAGCGCCGACCGCCTTGCGGATGCCGATCTCGCGCACGCGCTCGTTGATCGACGCCAGCATGAGATTCATGATGCCGATCCCGCTTACCAACAGAGACACCCCCGCGATGGCGCTACCTCCGATCACGAAGCTGGCCTTGGTGCTGGCAAAGCTCGCGAGCTGCTCCTCGTTGGTCTCCACCTCAAAATCGATGATGCCGCGATGCGTCTGGGCGAGGACGTTGGAGGCGGCGTCCACCGTCTCGCGCAGCCTCGTGACATCCGGCGCCTTTAGATTCAACACCGTCAGCCGATCCGAGCGCTGCACCTTCGAGGCCATCGTGGTGAGCGGCACGAAGGCGATGTCGTTCTTCCACGAGAGCGTATTGAAGTCGCCCCACATGCGCTCGTAGTTCTTGAGCACGCCTATGACGCGAAACGGCTGGCCGCCGAGCTCGACGAACTGGCCGAG
>JBDLWD010000173.1:0-15882 GCA_039804465.1 Verrucomicrobiota bacterium
CCGCGCGACCCAGGCCGTCTTCGACGCCGCCCTCGCGGTCGAGGCCTCCCGCGTGCAAAAGCGCAACGCCGAGCTCGAGATCCAGCGCCTGGTCGAGATGACCGCCCGCAAGGCCGGCTCCACCCTCGGCACCGTTGCAGCCACTCCCTGACGCGGGCCTTCGCCACCGGGCTTCGGATGCGCGTTGCCCGCGCTTGCCGCCGCTTGCCTTGTAGCTTTCATCCGGGCTGACGCATGCCGCCCGGATTGATCCAAGGTTTTCTGGACTTCCTCGCGACGACGGACGCCCTTCCCGCGCCGCCGCCGGTCCCTGCTTCTCCTGTGGTGGCGGCGCGTCCTCCGCCCGGCTACGCCCGCGCCGACGAAGACGAGGCCGAGAAGCCCGACCTCGTTTTCGCGCGCAGCGCCCGTGCCGAACGCTACCGTCTCACTTTGCGAAAAGACGGCGTCGCGGTCGCCACCATCCCTGCGCGCGGCACCGAGAGGGAGGCCCGTGTTTTCGTCGAGCAACACCGCGACTGGCTGGAGCGCGCCCGCGCCCGTCAGCGCGCCAAGCCCCGCGCCGCCACGGTCTGGACCCTCGGCACTCACGTGCTGTGGCGTGGCGAGCTGGTCGAGATTCGCAAAGCCGCCGAGGGCGAGCGTCCGTCCGTTTGCGTCGCCGCCGATGTGTTTCGCGTGCCTCGCCTCGACGGCGATCTCCGGCCCACGCTGGAGGCCCATTTTCTTCGCTGCGCCAAGATCGAGTTGCCCGCTCGCACCTGGGAGCTCGCCGCTGAGACCCTCATGAACGTGAAGGAGGTCATGGTCCGCAATCAGCGCACGCGTTGGGGCTCTTGCACCACCGGCGGCGTCATTTCCCTTAACTGGCGGCTCATTCAGTCACCCGAACTGGTGCGCGACTACGTCATCTACCACGAGCTCATGCACCTGAAGGAAATGAACCACTCCGACCGCTTTTGGCGGCGCGTCGAGGAGGTCTGCCCGAAATGGCGCGAGGCCGAGGCTTGGCTGAAGCGCAACGGCTCCATGCTCGGCATCTGAGCCGCCGCGGCCGCCGTCGCTTACTTGAAGTCGACCAGCTCGACCTCGAGAACGATCGAGACCTTGCCGGGAATTTTTCCGCGCTGGCCCTTTTCGCCGTAGGCGAGCCAGTAGGGCAGCACACTGGTGCGGCGCTCGCCCTTGCGCATCTGATGGAGCACGTCGCCCCAGCCGGGCAGGATGTTGGGCTGGCCGACGACAAAGTTGTAGGGGCCGCCGTGGTCGGACGAGGCGTCGATCTTTTCGTCGTTGAGCAGGAAGCGCGCGGAGTAGTCCACGGTCACAAGTTGACCCTTTTGCGGCGTGGCGTCGCCGATGCCTGGCTTGGTGATTAGATAGCGGGCTCCGTTGGGCGTCTCGAGCGCTGAAGGAAAGCGTTCCGCGAGGCGGGCGGCGTCTGCGGGCGCCCACTGATACGCCTTGCCCGCGAGGGCCTGGCGCATGGCGGCGTTGATCGGCTCGCCCGGGTTTTCACGCATGAATTTCCCGCTGCGCACGACGAGGGCGATGGTCAGCAGGGCCACGCCCAAGCCTAGGAGCACGAAGAAGGAGCGCATGACGTGAAAGCCGGTGGCGGTCGGCGCCTGCTCAGGGCAGGAAGGAGCAGATGTATTCGCAAAGGCCGGACTTTACCTCGATAGTGAAGCCGGAGTTGGCGGCCACGTCGAAATAGGTTCCGGCACCGTAGGCCTTAACCTCGGTCTGATCCTTGAGGGTCACGAGGCACTCGCCGGCCACGATTTCCATGCGCTCGGCGGCGGCGGTTCCGAAGAAGTAGGAGCCCGGGCGAATGAGCCCGAGGGTCTTCTTGGATTTGTCCGCGAAGAGGACGGTGTGGGAGACGACGTTGCCGTCGAAATAGACGTTGGCCTTGGTGTGGACGGTGACGCCGTCGAATTGGGTGGGCAGGGAAGACATGGCAACGCGCACGCTGCGTGCCTTGCCTGCCGGGTCAAGGCGTGTCCCCACCCGCGCCCCGTGTTGCCGCGCCGCCGCGCGCCGGTGCGCAACGGGGGCGCGATCCGTAGCAGCATGTTTCGTCAATCATTGATTGACTAAGGCTGGGCCGGTGGCGAGTGAAAGGGGCTGCTTTACGTCGCCGACGGCGGCGTGGCAGGCTGGCGGTGCTTTTTTCTGCCAATGCCAAACATCGACCCCGCCGCCGAGCTGAAGGCGAAGATCCGCACCATACGCGACTGGCCCAAGCCCGGCGTGAACTTCCGCGACGTCACCACGCTTTTCCAAGACCCGGAGGCCTTTCGCATCCTGGTGGAAAGCATCGCCTGGGACGCCACCCGGCTCGGGGTGAACCTCATCGCGGCGGTCGACGCCCGCGGTTTTATCCTCGGTGGCGCGCTGGCCTACCAGCTGCACCGCCCATTCATGCTCGTGCGCAAGAAGGGCAAGTTGCCCTTTCGCACCGTGGGCGCCGACTACGCGCTCGAATACGGCAGCGCCTCGATCGAGATCCACGCCGACGCCTGCAAGCCCGGAGACCGCGTGCTGATCGTGGATGATCTGATCGCCACCGGCGGCACCGTGCTCGCCGCGACCAGCCTCATCAAATCCCTCGGCGCCGAGGTGCTGGGCGTTGCCGCCATCATCGACCTGCCCGAGCTGGGCGGCTCCGACCGGCTGCGCGCCGCCGGCTTGCGCGTGCATGCCGTCTGTAGCTTCACCGAGACGGAGTGATCGTAGAACGACCATGGGATCGAACTCCGTCCGCAAGCTCACGATCTGGACCAACGCCGCGCTCGAGCCTGCGGCGCGAGCCCGGCTGGAGGCGGGCATCGCGGCCGCCGGCCATACCCTCGTGGTTTCGAAAAACGCCTCCGCCTCGGTGCTCGCGGCGGGCGGCGAGGATCCCTTGCTCGCCGGGGCTGACGTCGCCTTCGGCCAGCCCGACGCCGTCGCGTGCCGTGTGCTACCCCGTCTCGGGTGGATCGCGCTCACCAGCGCCGGTTACACCCGTTACGACAATGAGGAGACGAAGGACGCGCTTCGCGCCCGCGGGGCAGTGCTCACCAACGCCTCCTCCGTGTTCGCCGAGCCCTGCGCGCAGCACGCGCTGGCCATGATGCTCGCGCTCAGCCGCCAGCTGCCCGCCTCGCTTGCCGAGCAGTTGGGCGACCGCGGGTGGAAATACTTCGAGCACCGCGCCGCCTCGCGCCTGCTCAACGGCCAGACGGTGCTGCTGCTCAGTTACGGCGCCATCGCGAAGCGGTTGGTCGAGCTGCTCGCGCCCTTCGGCATGAAGATCTACGCGCTGCGTCGCCGCGTCTACAGCGAGGCTGGCGTGCATGTCATCCCCGAGGAGAAACTCTCGGCCGTGCTGCCGCTCGCGGATCACGTGGTGAACATCCTTCCGGAAAACGACGACACGCTCGGCTACGTGAACGCCCGCCGCCTCGCGCTGGTGAAGCCCGGTGCGTATTTCTACAACATCGGCCGCGGACCCACGGTGGACGAGGGCGCGCTGATCGACGCGCTGGAGAGCGGTAGACTCGGCGGCGCTTACCTCGATGTGTTCGCGACCGAGCCGCTGCCGACATCCAGCCCGTTGTGGAAGACGAGAAACTGCTGGATCACGCCGCACACCGCCGGCGGACGCAGCGATCAGGACGCAGCGTTGGTGGAGCTGTTTCTCCACAACTTCGGACGTTTCTCCGTCGGCGACCGCGCCGCGATGAGCGACGTGGTCGTGGAATGAGCCAGGGCGGACGCCCGCCCAAGCCGGCGCTTAATCCTCCCGGTGGTGGCGGTGACGGAAGGGTTTGGCCGCGCGCTCGGCGGCTTTTTGTTTCCAGCCCGGCTTGCTGGCCACCGCGCCGGGTTTGCGCAGCGAGGGGGCTTTGGCGGCCTGCTCGGCCTTGAGCTTTCGATAGCTCGCCAGCCGTTCGGGAGGGAGTGCGCCTGACTCGAGCGCGGCGCGGACGGCGCAACCGGGCTCGTCCTCGTGGCGACAGCTTGTGAAACGACAAAGCAGGGCGATGTCGGCGATGTCGGCGTAGGCCTCCTCGACGGCCTCGTCGGCGTCCCAAAGCTGGAGCTCGCGCATGCCAGGGGTGTCGATGATGAGCGCGCCGCTCGGGGCGAGCACGAGTTCGCGCCGGGTGGTGGTGTGGCGGCCCTTGGCGTCTTTTTCGCGGACCTCGCCGGTGGGCAGCTCGGCGTCGCGCGCGAGGCGGTTGATGAGGCTGGATTTGCCCACGCCGGAGCTGCCTACGAAAGCGAGGGTGCGTCCTGCCACAGCGTGGCCACCGAGGAGTTTCAATCCGCGGCGGGTGTGGCTGCTCGTCACGACGACCGGCACGCCGGGCACGAGACGCTCGATCTCCTCGCGCACCGCCTCCGGGTCGGGGTGGAGGTCGGCCTTGTTGAGGACGATTACGGGCGTGGCGCCGGAGTCGCGTGCGGCGACGAGGAAACGTTGGATGCGCTTCGGGTTGTAGTTCCGGTCGAGGCCGCTGACGAGGAACACAACGTCGATGTTGGCGGCGATAATTTGCTGCGCCTGCTCGCCCCCGGCGGCCTGGCGGACGAAACGGCTGCGGCGCGGGAGCAGGGCATGGAGCTGGGCGCGCCCTTCGGCGCCCGCGATGGGCGAGACGGCCACCCAGTCGCCCACGGCGGGGTAGCAGGCGGGGTCGCGCTTCGCCTCGTGGTGAAACTTGCCCGTGCATTCGGCGAGGAGTTCACCGTCTGCGGTCACGACGGCGTAGTAGTGGCGGCGCAGCTCGACGACGACGCGCGCGGGCTCCAGGCCCGCGGCGGCGTGCGGGGCGAAGGCCTCGGCCCAGGCGGCGTCCCAGCCGTAGGGGGCGAGCGGATGGTCGGCTGGATCGAACATGGGTTTAACGCAGAGACGCGGAAGCGCAGGGCGATAGGCGAAAAAGTGAGGGGCTTTTACTCTGCGTCTCCGCGCCTCTGCGTTAAAATCAAACGGTAACGACGCGTTTTTCGGGATCGGCGTTCTGGCGAAAGAAAAGGGCGGTGTGGCCGACGGAGCCGACGCAAGGGACGCCGAGGTCAGCTTCGATCTTGGCGATGAGGTCGGCGCGTTCGTGGCGGTCGGCGCCCTCGAAGCGGACCTTCACCAGTTCTCGGGCTTCGAGCAGGCGGACGAACTCGCGCTGGAGCGCGGGCGTGAGGCCGGCCTTGCCGATCTTTAGAGCGGCTTCGAGAGTCTGGCCGATGCCGCGTAGCCTGGTCTTCTGCGCGCCGGTGAAGGGAAGATTTTCCATTAGTCGAAATAAGAAGGCCGAAACCGAACCGCGCGGAAACGCTGAAATTCACCTTGAGGATAAGCCGATGCTTACGAGCCAATGTTCTTATTACTAAATTTGGCTCGGCGGGGTAACCGTTACCAAGCGTAGCGGAGTTCGGCGCGGGCTTGGCGGGGCGGGGCCACGTTGACCACGCCGGCAGAGGTGCGGCTGGTCTCGATCTCGGCGTCGAGGAGGTTTTCCACCTCGAGCGTAAGGCGCAGGCGCGGGGTGAGGTCAAGGCGCGCGGCGAGGTCGAGGCGGGTGGCGGAGGCGAGCGAGAGGGTGTTGAGGTCGTCCTCGTATTGCGCGGAGAACCAGCGGGCGCGGAGATCGAGGCCGAGGGAGCGCGTCGCTTGCCAGTCCGCTCCGGCGGAGAGCGTGTGGTGAGGCACCTGGGCGAGGCGTTTGCCGTCGAGGGCGGCGGCGCCTGGGCCGCCGGAGCGGACGCGGGCGTCGGAGTGGAGGTAGTCGGCCTCGAGGCGGAGGGCCGGGAGCGCGTCGGGGCTGTAATGGCCGCCGAGTTCCAGGCCGCGGATGCGGGTGGCGTCGAGGTTGCGGCGCTGGCGGGTGTCGGGCGCGAGGGTGACGTTGGCGACGGCGTCGGAGAGGTCGTTTTGGAAAACGGTGGCGCGCAGTCCGCGGCGCGTGTCGCGCGAGAAGTAGGCGAGTCCGAGTTCGCCGCCGGAGAGCGTCTCGGGATCGAGGTCGGGGTTGGCGAGGGTGGTGACGGGGCCGACGCGGAAGGGGCGGTAGAGTTCGTTGAGCGTGGGCGTGCGGTAGGCGGAGTAGGCGCAGGCGCGCGCGGTGAACGCGTCGGTGGCACGCCACGCGAGGCCGGCGGAGGGCGAGAAGGCTAGGTCGTCGCGGTTGGCGTAGGCGTCGTCGCGGAGCACGGCGCCGGTGGTGCGCACGGTTTCGCGGCGAAAGCCGGCGGAGTGCCAAGTGGAGTCCATGCGGGCGCCGAGGGTAAGCGTGAGGTCGGGTGCGAGCGGGAGCGCGTGGGTGGCGAAAAGGCCGGCCACGGATTGGGAGCCGCCGGCACGGCGTTCGCGGAGGAAGTCCGAGGACGCGGTGTCGTAGAAAAAGAATTCGCGCGTCTCGCCTTCGACGGTGCGGGCGTCGAAGCCGAGGGTGGTGACGGGGTCGGCGGGTTCGGCGGCGTCGCCAAAGGTGGCCTGGGCGGAGATGCCTACGGCACTGGCGGGCACGGCGTATTGGTCGCTGGCGTTTGTCTCGGCGGTGCGCGCGGCGTTCACCGCGGAGAAGGTGCTGCGGTAGTCCTGGTCCTGCGCATACGTGGAGACGGACCAGGCGGAGATGGCGGAATCGCGCGGGGTGCCAGCGAGTGTCGCGGAGGCGAATAGCTCCTCGGAGGCGTTTTGCTGGTAGGGGGTGCCGTTGCCGCGGTCCTCGCGCCAGGCGCGCGCGGTGGTGGTTAGCGTGGCGGTGTTGCTCACGCGAGTGGCCCAGGCGAGTTGGCCTCGGGAGGTGGCGAGGTCGGCGGGAGTGTCGATGGGGCCTGGATCGCGGACGAGTTTCACGCCGTCGGTGGCAAAGGCGGAGGCGTCGATTTGAAAGGCATTGTTCCCTGAAGCGGCGGGAAGGGTGGCGGATACCTCGGCGCCGCGGGTGCGGAAATCGCCCAGCGTGGCGGTGGCCATGCCTGACCCCGCCGAAGCGCCGGCCACCGATTTAGTCAACCATTGATTGACAAAGGATTGAGGGGCGGCGGCGAGGGAGGGTGCGGTGGGGGCGACAGTTGGAAGGATGGGGGCGGAGACGAGGTGGATGACGCCGCCGAGGGAACTGCCGCCCCAGGCGGCGGAGCCGCCGCCGCGGACGATCTCGACGCGGTCGAGCGAGGCCGAGGGAAGCTTGGTCCACGCGATCCAGCCACCGAAGGGATCGTTTACCGGCACGCCGTCTAGCAGGACGATGGCGCGGCTGGCTCCGCTGAGACCGATGCCGCGGAGCGAGACTCCCTGCGCGGTGGGATTGGCGGTGAGCGATCCGGAGCGTCGGAAAAGGGAAAAGGCGGGCGACCTGCGCAGGGTGTCGTCGAGTGTCAGTGATGGTGAGTTGCGTAGCGTATTAGCGGATACAACGTCGACTGTGAGCGGAAGCGTGGCGGCGTTCTGGGGGGCTCGGGTGGCGCTGACGACGAGCGGCGGTAGGGTAAGAGGCGTGGCGGACGCGGCAAAGAGGGGTGGGAGGCAAGACGATAGAACCGAGAAGAGCGCGAATAATGGCGAAAAACGGGAGGTTCCAACCGCTGATTGCGCAGATGGGCGCAGATGAAAACCGGATGCCGGAATTATCTGAGTCATCGGCGTAACCTGAGGCCCGTCAGTTCGCGCGGTTTTGGCCTAGCAGAGCGTGAAGGAGGACGGCGCCGGCGACTGAGACGTTGAGCGACTCGACTTTGCCGGAGCCGGAGAGGGTGACGAGGCCGGTGCAGGCCTTGGCGACCTCAGGGGCGAGGCCCTGCTCCTCGTTGCCAAGGACGAGCGCGAGGGGCTTGGCGAGCGGGTGGCGGGCCACGGGCGAGCCGCCGCGGGTGGCGGCGCCGAGGATTTCGTAGCCCTGGGCTGCGAGTGCGCCGAGGAAGACGGGCAGCGAGGGCACGCGCCAGACGCGGATGTATTCGAGCCCGCCTTCGGAGACGCGGAAGGCCGATTCGCCGGGCAGGGCGGCGGAGGGGTGGGTGGGTATGATGATGTCGGCCACGCCGAAGAAAGCGGCGGAGCGGGCGAGCGCGCCGAGGTTGTGGGAGTTGCCGATGCGGTCGAGGACTAGCAGGGGGGCGCGGGCGGCAGACCAGGCGGCGATGTCCTTGGCCAGCGGGGCGGCGAGGGTGGGCGCGGAGACGACGCAGGCGACGCCGCCGTGGTGCACGGTGCCGGCGATCTTTTCCAACTCGGCGGGGAGGACGCAGCGGTAGATTTTTTTCGCGGCGGCGAGGGCCTTGCAGACGGGGCCGAGCTTGCGGCTGGTGGGCTCGTCGAAGAAGAGGCGTTTGATAGAGCCGGGATCGCGGGCGAAGCGGGCCTGGACGGCGGGGAGTCCGCAGAGGACGAGTTCGTTGGCGTGAGGCATACGAGCTGGAAGCAGGGAACGTGGAGCAGGGAGCCAGAGACGGCCCAAAGGGGGCGGCCTGGTGTTTAGGCGGAGAGTTCGCCGACGAGGGTGAATTCCTCGCGGTCGTGGTAGAGGTGGCGGACGCGGGTGCCGGGGGCGCGGCGGGAAAACACGGAATCGGGAGCGCGGACTTCGCGAAGCAGGGCGAGGGGATCGACGCGGCCGAACTTGAGGATGACGACGAAGCGGCGGCACCAGGCGCCGTCGAGCCAGGGCGTGACGATGCGGCGGAGCACCTCGTGCGGATCGTCGACCAGGTCGCAGAACATCCAGTCGGCGCGCTGGCCGGGTTCGGGTCGGTAGCCGTAGGCGTCGGCGCGGCGGTGCTCGATGAGCGGGTGGTCGAGCGCGCCGCCCTTGAGCGGCCCGTTGTCCAAGGCGATGACGCGGGCGCCTCGCTTGGCGGCGGAGTAGCTCCAGCCGCCGGGGGCGGCGCCGAGGTCGACGACGAGTTCGCCCGGAGCGGGCTCGCGGCCGAGGACGGCGTAGGCTTCTTCGACCTTCAGGTAGCTGCGGGACGGGGCGAGGTCGTCATCGGCCATGCGGCGCTGGCCACCGAGCACGAGATCGCGCGAGACGAGAGCTTTTTTGAAATCGACGAAGTGGACAAAAAGCCCGCGCACGGGGCCGAGGGCGCGGGGCAGGTCGGGCGTAGCTAGGCGGGCGACGCGCCCCATGCGTTTTTTCAGCAGTTCCGCGAAGGCGGTGGCGACGGCGTCGGCGCGGCGGCCGAGGCCGTCGAGGCCGGCGGCGGTGGTGAATACGCAGGGCCAGGCGGAGTCGAAGCGCTCGTCGCGGGCGGAAGCGAGGAAGTGGTCGAGGAGGCGGGTGGCGAGGGCGTTGACCGATTCGCCCGAGACCTCGACGGGAGCGAGGTGGATGGCTTGGGCGAAGCAGAGATCGAGCGAGGCGGGGACGACGGCGGCGGAGGGGGTGACGCTTAGCCAGCCGCCGCCGCGTTCGAGCACGGGCAGGCCGAGGCCGCGGGCCTCGCCTTCGAGCAAGTCTTCGAAACCAGGTTGTCCGCGCAAAAGCATGAGAGGATGAGCATCACGCAGTCGCTTGCCGAAACAGGCAACTTGTAAGCAACTCACAGTTAGCCGGCACTTCGCCGTAACCCCTGCCCCAATGAAAAAATCTGCTTCGTTTTCCGGCTTAGTGGCTGGCCTTCTCACTTTCTCCGGCCTTTTCGCCGCGGTTTCGCCCGCGGCAGAGAACTCGTTCCCTGTCGCGATCACGGTCGACGCGTCGAACCCCCTAGGGGAGCTTCGCCCGATCTGGCGCTTTTTTGGTGCGGACGAGCCCAACTACGCGACGATGCCGGATGGACGTAAGCTAATCGGCGAGTTGGGCGAACTGCGGAAGAAGCAGGTTTATTTCCGCGCGCACAACCTTCTGACGAGCGGCGACGGCACACCCGCGCTCAAGTGGGGCAGCACCAACATCTACACCGAGGACGCTCAGGGGAATCCGGTCTACGACTTCAGGATCGTGGACGAGATTTTCGACACCTACCTCGCGCGCGGCGTGAGGCCCCTGGTGCAACTCGGCTTCATGCCCGAGGCGCTCTCGACCAATCCGCAGCCCTACAAGCACGACTGGAATCCGACTCGGAAATACGAGGAGATCATGACCGGGTGGACCTATCCGCCGAAGGACTACGACAAGTGGCGCGAGCTCGCCTACCAGTGGACCAAGCATTGCATCGAGCGCTACGGGAAGGAGGAGGTCGAGCAGTGGTATTGGGAGGTGTGGAACGAGCCCAACGGGCACTATTGGCGCGGATCGCCGGCGGATTTTCGCAAGCTGCATGACTACGCGATCGACGGCGTGCGGCGGGCGCTGCCGAACGCGCGAGTCGGCGGACCCCACGTGGCGGGTGCGGGCGGCCAGTATCATCGCGATTTTCTCGAGCACTGCATCCGTGGCGTGAACTACGCCAACGGAGGCGTGGGAACACCCCTGGACTTCGTGGCCTTCCACGCCAAGGGATCGCCCAAATTCGTGGACGGTCGGGTGCGCATGGGAATCTCGGCGCAACTGCGCGAAATCGACAAGGGTTTCGCGATCGTCGCCTCGTATCCGGAGACCAAGGACAAGCCCATCATCATAGGGGAGTCTGACCCCGAGGGCTGCGCGGCCTGCCAGGGGCCGCAGCTCGGCTACCGAAACGGCACGGTCTATTCCAGCTACACCGCGGCGAGTTTTTACCGGAAGCATCTGCTCGCCAAGAAGCACGGCGTAAACCTCGAGGGCGCGCTGACCTGGGCTTTCGAGTTCGAAGATCAGCCTTGGTTCGCGGGCTTTCGAGCGCTTGCGACGAACGGCGTGAATCTGCCGGTCATCAATGTGTTTCGCATGTTCTCGCGCATGAGCGGGGAGCGCATCGCCGTCCGGAGCACCCACGAGGTGCCGCTCGACACGATGCTGAAGGACGGAGTGCGCGGCGAGCCTGACGTGGCGGCGCTGGCCGCTGTGGATAAGGCGGCGAAGACGCTGACGATCATGGTCTGGCATTACCACGACGACGACATCGCCGGGCCGGACGCGGCTGTTTCGCTGGCGCTTGCGGGCCTGCCCAATGAAGCGAGGCGTCCGCGCGTGACGCGCCACCTTATCGATCGAACCCACAGTAACGCCTACGCGCTATGGCAGGAAATGGGGTCGCCAGCCGATCCTACCGCAGCCCAATGCAAGAAACTCGAGGCGGCCGGACGGTTGGCGAAGACCAAAGCTCCCAAGCTGGAGCGCGGTGCGGAAGGTGCGGTTTCTCTTAACTTCGCGCTGCCCCGTCAAGCGGTCACGTTGATCACCTTATCGTGGTGAGCATCGTCCCGCCCGGTCAAAAATCGCCGGGACCTGGTCGGAGCAGAATGTCCTCAGCGACCACATCCGCTGGAAGCGCGGTGAGGGCGACGATGGCGTCGGCCACACCGGGGGCGCTCATCAGGCGGGCGCGGTCGACGGGGGCGTTTTTCCAAATCGGGGTGTCGATTGCACCCGGGTGGATGGCGATGACGCGCAGTCCCGAGCCCTTGGTCTCGGCGCGGAGGGCGGCGGCGAGGCCGGTGAGGCCGTGCTTGGCGGTGGTGTAGGCGGCGCAGCCGTCGAGGCCGATCTTGCCGCAGATGGAGCTGATGAAGACGATGTCGCCCGATCCGTGGGCCTGGAGTGCGGGCAAAAAGGCGCGCGTGACGAGGAAGGCGGAGCGCAGGTTTACCGAGAGCATGGCGTCGAAAGTTTCGACGTCCGTGTCGGCGAATTTGGCGGGGATAAATGCGCCCGCGTTGTTGATCACGATGTCCGGGGCGTCGGCGCGGAAATGTTTCGCCACGGCGGCGGGCAGGCGCGAGACGGCGGCCGGATCGGTGATGTCGCAGACGAAGCCGTGGGCGTCGGCGCCGAGCTTTTCGCAGCGGGCGGCGACGGCTTCGAGGTTATCTGCGTTGCGCGCGACGAGTGCGAGACGCGCGTCAGGATGGCGGCGGGCGAAAGCAAGGGAGATGGCCTCGCCGAGTCCTTGGCTGGCGCCGGTGACGAGGATGAGCGGTGACGGTGCGCGGGAGGCTTTTTTCTTGGGCACGAAGTATTGGGGGAGAATCAGCAGACCAGGGTGCGGAAGGCGTCGAAATCGGCGGAGAGTCCGCCTTTCACGCCCTTGACGATGACGCTGACGGCGTCGTGCGAATGGAGCGACTCGAGGTGGGAGCAGGCGACCTGGAAGTCGACGATGCGGTTGTCCTTGGCGAGCTCGGCGTAGACCAGGCGGGCGGCGTCCTCGACGAATTTGATGTGGGCGCCGTTGAGCTCGGCGAAGGCCTGCTCGTCCTCGCGCTTCACCATGACCTGGGTTTCGGTGACGAGGCCGCGCAGGACGTGGTCGCGCAGTTCTTCGAGGCCCAGTTCGGCGGAGGGGGCGAGCTCGACGAGCACGCGGGCCTTGGAGCGCTGGTTGTGCGGGATGGCGTAGGCGTCGCGCAGATCGCGGGCGTGTTCGGAGAGCTCGGCGCTGCACGGGCAGGCGGAGGAATAGACGAAGTCGAGCTCGATGAAGCGACGGACGCGGCCCTGCTCGTCGAGACGGCCGAGGAAGGCCGCGTCGTAATACTGCCACCCTTCGAGGCCGCTGCGCAGGGCGCGTTGCTTCATCGGGTAGGAAAAATCGAGGCGAATGCGGGCGGCGAGCGCGCCGACGTCGCGCCGGTAGACCTGGAGGATTTTCGCGACGAAGCCGGGCGAGACGAAGTCGCCGGCGTGATCGTAGAAGGAGCGCACGATGCGGCTCATGTTGATGCCCTTGAGGTGGGCCTCGAGCGACACGGTGCCGGTGACGGAAGTCTCAAGCGTGTGGACGGAGCGGCCGGCCGCGGCGCGGTATTTCAACGGTAGTTTGAAGTTGGATACGCCCACCTGCTGGATGGCGACCGGCGCGCCCGGGATGGCGTCCACCGCCTCCATCATGTCGGGGAGCGAGTCCTTGTAGGCGGGGGAGAGGGAGAAGCTGGCGTCGTAGGCGCGACGGATGCGCGGGGCGGGTCCGCCGGCGACGCGGTGCAGATACATCGTCTTGGCGGCGGTCTGCTTGGCGGACGGTTTTTGGCGAACGGTGGATTTCTTTTTGGCGGGCATGTCGTTTTTGCGTTTTGTGCGTCAAGGCGGTTGTGACGATAACCGTAGCCCCGGCGCAGGCGGGGTTAGCTGGCGCGGTTTTGGAAAATCAGGGCGACGGGTTTGGGCCCCGGTATTCTGCGTAATTGCGCGGCGTTTCGTAGAGTTTAATGGAGTGGAGACGACCGCGCGGCATGTGCGGCTCCAGTTCCTGCCAAAAGGCGATGACGAGATTCTCGGTCGAGGGGATGACGTCGCGGAGGAAGGGCACCTCCTCGTTGAGGTTACGGTGGTCGCAAGGTTTAACGATGCGCTCCTCGAGCAGGTTTTTGAGCTCTCCCAAGTCGAAGAGGTAGCCGGTTTCCGGGTCGGGTTCTCCTGCGACGGTGACCTCGAGAATGTAGTTGTGGCCGTGCCAGCGGGGATTGTTGCAGAGACCGTATTTCTCGGTGTTCCAGCGCGCGCTCTTCGTGGGATTGTGAAGGCGATGGGCGGCGTTGAAGTGAACTTGGCGCGTGACGAAAACCGTTCCGCGCAGGGCGCGGACGGTCGGGCGTTTGCGAGACGCTGCGCTAGGTTTTGAAGTGTTTTTTGCCATGCTGGAACCTAGCAACACAGCCGAAAACGCCCCGATGGTCAACGTGCCGGGCCCTTTTGGGCTGGCGCGGCGTGCGGCCGGGGCTAGGCCTGCCCGCGCGAACACATGGCTATGCGTCTTCAGATCCTGGGCAGCGGCAGCGCGGGTAATTGCGCCCTGTTGCAAACCGAGGGGGCGCGCGTGCTGATCGACGCCGGGTTTTCCTGGCGAAGGCTCAACGAGTTGCTGCGCGGCGCCGGGACGCGGATGGAGGAGATCGACGCGGTGTTTCTCACTCACGAGCACGGAGACCACGCGGCCGGGGTGGACGGATTTCGGAAGCATCCGCGAACGGAGATCTACGCGAACGCCGCCACGGCCCGGGCGGTGCAGGCCAAGGCAGGCCGCGAGGCGACATGGCGTATTTTCGAGACCGGGACGACTTTTCGATGCCGTGACCTCGAAGTGACGAGTTTCTCGGTGCCGCACGACGCGCAAGAACCGGTGGGTTTTCGTTTCGACCACGGTAACGAAGGCGATTTGTTCGCGCCGCGTCGATCGCTCGCCTGGCTGACCGATCTTGGCCATGCTCCGGGTCACGTTCATCGGCATCTCCGCGAGGCCGATGTGGTGGTGGTGGAGAGCAACCATTGCCCGCGTCTGCTCGAAGCCGATCATCGGCGTCCTTGGAGCACCAAGCAGCGTATTTCCGGCCGTCACGGGCATCTCTCCAACGATGCCGCGCGCGAGCTTTTGGAGGCCACGGCGCAAGACCGCTGGCGCCGCATTTTCCTCACCCACCTGAGTCGTGACTGCAACAGCCTGGAGGCGGTGGAGCAAAGCTTCTCCGCCTTGCGCTCCAAGCTCGGCGACCGCTGCGGCTGGGAGGTCGTGGCGCCGGGCGGAGGGACCGCCCCCTGGGAGTGGTAGAAGACGAGAGAAAACGCGCAACTGCTCGCACGGCGCGGCAACCTTTTGACAAAAAACGCCGCCAGTCGGGACTCGCTCAGAAACATGGCGGGATCTTTGCTGGATTACGTTTATGTCCACTATGCCGCATCTGTTCACCGAGTTTCGCCGCACCAAGATCATTTTCACGCTCGGGCCCGCGACCGAGTCCGAGGAGATGCTGGAAAAGCTGATCGGTGCCGGCGCCGACATAGCCCGCCTCAATATGGCGCACGCTTCGCACGAATGGTGCCGGACGGTCATTCGCCGGATCCGCGCGGTGTCGGCCAGGTTGGGGCGCGAGATTGCCGTCATGATGGACATCAAGGGCCCCGAGATCCGCACCGGCGACGTGGCCCAGCCCATCCGGCTCGAGCCCGGCCAGACCTTCGATTTTACCGTGCGCCCCGGCGTGGTCTCGCAGGAATCCTCCGAGGAGGTGCGGAGCGTGGACGTGAACTACCGCGATCTGGTCAACGACATCAAGGTGGGCGACACGGTGCTGGTGGACAACGGCCTGATCCGCCTCGAGGTGCTGGAGAAAAAGGATGCGCGTATCCGCTGTCGCGTGCTGACCTCCGGCGAGCTCAAATCCCGCCGCCACATCAATCTTCCCGGTGTGAAAGTGAACCTGCCCTCGTTCACAGAAAAAGACCGCGCCGACACGCGCGTGGCGATCGACGAGGGCGTGGATTTCATCGCCTTGTCCTTCGTGCGCGAAGCGGCCGACATCGAGATCCTGCGCGAATTTCTACGCGAGCAAAAGTCCCCCGCGCGCATCATCGCCAAGATCGAGGACCAGTCGGCGATCGCCAATCTCGAGGGTATTGTGCGCACGACCGACGCGGTGATGGTCGCGCGCGGCGATCTGGGCATCGAGTGCCCCTTCGAGGAGCTTCCCTCCATCCAGCGTCGCGCGGTGCAATGCTGCCTCGATCATGGCAAGGCGGTCATCATCGCCACGCACATGCTGGAGTCGATGATCACGCAACCCATGCCCACGCGCGCCGAAATCACCGACGTGGCCAACGCAGTGCATGAACGGGCGGACTGCGTCATGCTTTCCGGCGAGACCACGGTGGGGCGTTACCCGATGGAGTGTGTCTCCATTCTGGAAAAAGTGGCCCGCCGAGTGGAGTCCGAAGACGAGAATCCTCTCCCTGATCCGGCCCATCTGAAGGGTGATAAGCCCCGCCTGTTCGCCGCCGCCGTTCACCTCGCCAACGAGATGCCGGGAACCGCGCTGATGACCTTCACCCGTCGCGGCTACATGGCCGAGGGGCTGGCCGCGATGCGGCC
>JBDLWD010000174.1:0-2568 GCA_039804465.1 Verrucomicrobiota bacterium
CGCCCTCCTCGTCAACTCCGGCATGAGCGCGGTCCCCGGCGTCACCTACTCGCTCACGCTCTCCCTCGTTCCGTCCACGCGCACCTACTCCGTCACCATCACCAACGGCACCACCACCGCCACGGTCAACAACCTCGGCTTCCGCAGCTCCGCCACCACGCTGGGCGATACCTTCGGCCTCTTCGCCCAAAAGGACTCCGCCGCCGATGTCCTCGCCTTCGCCATCGACCGTCTCGAGCTCTCCGGCGAAACGCCGCCTCCCCCGCCCCCGCCGCCGTCCACGTTCCCCTACGTGTTCGACATGGTCCACCACAACCCCGGCGAAGCCTACTACCAGAGTCAGTTCAACGACCCCGTCTTCACCCGCGACGTAGGCTACAACGGCAAGGTCTTCTTCCTCTTCGAGTCGCCCCAGCTCGCCGTCAACTGGGACTCGTTCGACGTCACCGGCAAGGTCATCCTCCCCGCCGGATCCGCCGACCGCGCCTGGGTGGACGCCAAACGCGCCGAGATCACTCCCAAGTTCGACGCCGCCAAGGCCGCGGGTCTCCAGGTTTACGCGATGAGCGATTTGATCCTTTTCCCCAAGCGCCTCGTCAGTCTCTACGGCCTCTCGACCACCATGGGCAACGTCACCAACGCCGACACCGAGCTCTGGCTGCGCCGCACTATGAACCTGATGTTCACCCAGTTTCCGCAGCTCGACGGCATCATGGTCCGCATCGGCGAGACCTACCTCCAGGACGCGCCTTACCACCAGGGCAAGATCGACAACATCTCCAACGCCACCTCCACCATCATCCCCTTGATGAACATCCTCCGCGACGAGGTGTGCGTGAAGCTCGGTAAAAAGATTTTCTTCCGCACCTGGAACAGCTTCGACACCAACCTCGCCACCTTCCTCGCCGTCAGCGCCGGCGTCGAGCCGCACGCCAACCTTGTCTGGTCGGTCAAACACGTCGAGGGCGACTTCCATCGCGGCAACACATTCAGCAAGGTCCTGGGCCAGGGGCGCCACCCCTTCATCGTCGAGGTGCAGTGCGCCCGCGAATACGAGGGCAAGGGCGCCTTCCCCAACTACGTCGCCAACGGCGTCATCGAGGGCTTCGAGGAGCACGCCGCTAACTCCGCCCAGAGCCTGCGCTACCTCTGGCAAAACGCCCCGCTCATGCGCGGCGTCTGGACATGGTCTCGCGGCGGCGGCTGGCGCGGTCCCTACATCCAGAACGAGCTCTGGTGCGAGTTAAACGCCTGGGTCATGGCCCAGTGGGCCCTCGCTCCCGCCACCTCCGAGGCGACTCTTTTCAATCGCTTCGCCACCGAGCGCCTCGGCCTGCCCGCCGCCCAGCTTCCCGCCTTCCGCCGCCTCTGCCTGCTCTCCGCCGAGGCGATGTGGCGCTGGAAACGCGCCACCAACAACGGGCTCACCGCCGGTTGGTCGCGCGACCAATACTACACGTTCCCCAACCTGCCCGCTTCCGCCTCCGCCCAAGCCATCGTCCTTGCCGATCAGGACGCCTCCGTCGCCCGTTTCCGCGAGATTGTCGAACTCTCCCGCACCCTCACCCCCGCCAACCCCGCAGATCGCGAATTCATCGAATCATCCTGCCTCTACGGTCTGCGCCTGCTCGAAATCATGAGAACGGTCGTGAATCTCAAGGCCGCCGAACTCGCCGGCAACGCCTTCCAGACCAAGGCCTGGCTCGATCGCCATGACGAGGCATGGACCGCCTTCCTGGATCTCGCCAACCTCTACCCCGCGTCCATCTCCACCTTCTACACTCGCAACGCCTGGCAAACCTGGGGCGGCGAAAACCCCGTCACCGCCGAACCCCGCCTGCGCACCACCGCCGTGAACATCGCCGCCGCCTACGCCACAACTGACGGCGATGGCGACGGTCTCTCCGACGCCACCGAACTCGGGCGCTACTGGGACCAACCCTTCGACACCAATCGCGATGGCATTCCCGACTACCAGCAAACCGCCGTCAAACCGCGCGCCTATGATTTCTGGACCCAGACGTATTTCTCTCGCGACTACGCCGATTCCTTGCGCGCCGGGCCCACGGCCGACCCCGACGCCGACGCCTTCGCAAACCAGATCGAATACGCCCTGCTCGGCGATCCCACGCTTCCCGACGCATCCCTGTTCTCGCTCACCCATAATCCGGCCTCCGGCGCGTTGTCTTTCATGTTCGGCAGAAATCCCGCCTGCGATGACCTCGACCTCACCGTCGAGGAAAGCAACGACTTGGTGGTATGGAATCCCCTCGCCCGCAGTGCCGGGGGCACGCCGTTCACCAGCGTCCAAAGCGGTTGGACCGTGCACGAAAACCCCACCACCAGCGATGTCACCGTTGACGGAATCGATCCATCCCCGGGCTCGCGCCACTTCTTACGAATCCAGACAACAAAGACTCCGTAAACCGAATCCGGCCCGGACTGCAGCAGCCCTCATGCCGTCATCTTCGTAGGACACGTCGCACCGTCGAACCAGGTGCCTTCGACAAAGGTGGTGGTTGGGATTTCGGGCACGCCATACTTGCCGTGCTGGAGTTGGCTGGCGAG
>JBDLWD010000175.1:0-3437 GCA_039804465.1 Verrucomicrobiota bacterium
GCAGCGATGAATCGCGCCCCAGTTCTCGGGCGAGCGCGGCGTTGAGCAACACGCCCCGTGGCGCCCGCACCGGGGTGGGCGCCGCGTCGGCATGCAGCACAGCGGGCAGGGCTGCGTAGGTGTGTTCCAAGCGCCAGCCGGCGCGGTCCGAAGGGGGCGCGTTTTCGATCATGGGCGGAGTTTCGCCGCCCCGCTCGATTCGTCCAACCGAAGTGGACAGAAATGTGCGTTCGCTAAGGCTCTTGGAAACACGCGGGCTTTTCCCTTCGTTTCCTTGCCCGGTTCCGGGCGTCATTTCTTGTCACGGCCTCCGCATGAGCGAATCTCTCCCGTCAAACCCCGACCTTGAGCCCGGTGTCCGAGCGGACGCGCGCGCCTGGCAGGTCGGCTGGCTGCGGGTCGGCATCGGTGTGGCGGTGGCGGCGCAGGCGATGGTGTTTTCGCTCGCGGTGAATATAACCCCCGCCGAGGGAGCGGCCTACTGGCTCGTCCACGGCGGCCTGCTCGCAAGCGCGCTCGGTGCTCTGGGCTTTCTCGGCCGCGATCTGCTGGGCTCGGCTTGGGCGGCGGCGCGCGATCGGCGCGGTTCCAGCGATCTTCTTTTCCTCGTCACGCTGCGGGGTGCGCTTGGGGGTTCGGTCACGAGCACCTTCACCGGCGCGGGTTCGGTCTACTATGAAGTCGTGGCCATACTCATCGTGGTGCACACGCTGGGCAAGATGGCCGGGGCGCGCAGCCGAGCCGCCGCCCTTCGCGCCGCGGACTCGGTGGCGGAGAAATTCGAGCGCTGCGTCGTGCTCGGCCTTGAGGGCAAGGAAACCACGGTCGCGGTGTCGGCTCTGCGCGGCGGCGAGCGCGTGTTGGTATCGCCGGGCGCGGCTATCGCGGTGGACGGCTTGGTGGAGTCGGGGCGTTCCTACGTGGAGGAGGCCGCGATGACCGGCGAGTGGCGTCCGGTGTCACGCGGCCCGGGCGACGCGGTGTGGGCGGGCACCCACGCCGTGGACGGACGGCTGGTGATTATCGCGCGGAGCGGACCGCGCCGCCTTGATGGTGTCTTGCGCGCGGTGGCGGAGGCACGGCTCGCACCTTCGCGTTTGCAAGCTCAGGCGGACCGTCTGATGGCGTGGTTTTTGCCCGTGGTGGCGGGCGTTAGCGCGGCCACCTTCATCGGCTGGTGGGCGTCGGGCGCGTCTTGGGAGAAGGCCTTGTTCAACGCCATGGCGGTGCTGCTGGTGGCCTGCCCTTGCGCGATGGGCCTGGCCACGCCGGTGGCGGTGTGGGGCGGGCTGGCTCGTCTGGCGCGCCTCGGCATCGTCGGACGTAGCGGAGACTTTCTCGCTGCGTTGGCGCTGGCGGATCACATTTGCTTCGATAAGACGGGAACGCTTTCCGCCGAGCGATTGTCAGTGCGCGGCTGGTTTTTCGAGCCGGGTTGGTCAGGTCGCGAGGCGGAGCTAAAGGCGTTCGTCGCCGCCGCAGAGCGGGGTCTGCATCATCCGATTGCGCGCGCCCTCACGGCTGAGTTCACCACGGACGGCGGTTGGAAAGTAATCGAACTTCGCGTGGAGGCTGGGCGCGGGATCGAGGCATGCGTGGATGGCGCGGGGAAGGTTCGCGTGGGCGAAGCGGATTTTTGCGGGGCAGATTCGGTCGGCACTCCGGGCAAGACGGTGTGGGTGGCGGTGGACGGCGCGGTCGCCGCGCGGGTGGAGCTGGGTGAGGCGTGGCGTGAGGGATTGGCCGAGACTTTGGACGGATTGCGCGCGCTCGGCCTCGAGCTGGAAGTGCTCTCCGGTGATGCCTCCGCGCCGCCCCAGATCGAGGGCGTGGCGGTGCGAGCCGGCTTGTCGCCTGACGCCAAGGCTGCGCGGGTGCGCGCGCTCGTCGCCGATGGGCGCGCGGTGCTTTTCGCCGGCGATGGGGTGAACGACGCCGCCGCGATGGCCTTGGCCGATGCCTCTCTCGCTTTGAGTGGTGGCAGCGAACTTGCGCGCGCCTCGGCCATGGCGGTGTGCGCCGGCGCGGATTTACGCCGCCTGCCCGAGGCGGTCCGGGTGGCGCGTCGCGTAGTGGGCGGGGTGCGCGGCAACCTGCGATTCGCCGCGGGCTACAATCTCGCGGGCATGGCACTCGCCGCCACCGGCGTGCTGCACCCGGTCGTGGCCGCGTTGCTCATGGTCGTTTCCAGCGTTTGGGTGGGGGTGCGTGCCTTGCGATCCGCCGAGGCCTTGGATGCGCCGCTTGGCCGAAAATAAGACGTTGGTAGGTTGGATTTTAGCCTACGTCATCGAAGGCTCGATGTAGGAGTTCGCCAGTCACCTACACCTCGGGCGAATCACCGGGCTTGCACCGGGCGTGTCGCCCCCGCTTTCCTATGCGTTTACCTGGTTCGAACCCCTTCTCAATTCCCGTTCCGCAGTCCGCATGCATCTCAAAGCGCTAAAGCTTCACGGCTTCAAATCTTTCGCCGATCCGACCATTCTGCGCTTTGAGCCTGGCGTCACCGCCATCGTCGGTCCCAACGGTTGCGGCAAGTCCAACGTGGCCGACTCCATCCGCTGGGTGCTGGGCGAGCAGTCCGCCAAGGCCCTGCGCGGCGGCAAGATGCAGGACGTCATCTTCGAGGGCGCCGACACCCGCAAACCCGCCCAGATGTGCGAGGTTTCCCTGCTCCTCACCGACTGCGAAAAGCAGCTCGGCAGCGAGTTTCACGAGATCGAGATCATGCGCCGGGTCTATCGTGACGGCGGCGGCGAGTATTTCTTCAACGGCCAGCCATGTCGCCTCAAGGACATCCAAAAGCTCTTCATGGACACCGGCATCGGCCGGACCAGCTACTCGATCATGGCCCAGGGCCAGATCGACCAGATCCTGTCTTCCAAGCCCGAAGAACGTCGCGCCGTATTCGAGGAGGCCGCCGGCATCACCAAATACAAATCGCAGCGCAAAGAGGCCCTGCAAAAGCTCTCCCTCACCGACACCAACCTCACTCGCGTCGCCGACGTCATCAACGAGGTCGGCCGCCAGATCGGCTCGCTCCGCCGCCAGGCCTCCAAGGCCCTGCGCTACAAAAAACTCACCTGGCGCCTCCGTCATCTTGCCCTCGCGCATCACGGAAACAACCACGCCGCCCTCGCCGCCCAGCTCGCCGTCCTCGAGGAAAACGTAATCAAGCTCCGCGCGGCCGCCGAGACGCGCCGCGCCCATCTCAATCAGCAGCAATCCGCCTTGGAGGAAAAAAAGACCCTGCGCTCCCGCCTCAATCAGCGCGTGCAGGAGGCCCAGCAGGCCGTCTTCGATCTGCGTTCCGAAAAAGAGCAGGCCGAGAACGCCGCCAACCTCGCCCAGATCAAACGTAGCGGTCTCGCCGAACGGCTCGCCTCCTCGCAGGACAACCTGACCGAACTCGAGATGCAGCTTCGCGAGCTCGAGTC
>JBDLWD010000176.1:0-3270 GCA_039804465.1 Verrucomicrobiota bacterium
TCAGCCCTCAGCCCTCCTTCCTGACCCTCTCCTTCTTCCGCGCCCGCCCCCCCGCAGATCTCACTTACGAGGTCCAGGCCACGTCCAACCTCGCCTCTCCCGCCTCCTGGGCCACCATCGCTACCAACCCCGGCACCGTCGGCACCGAGGTCTCCGTCTCCGACTCCGCGCCCCTCCCGTCCCCCGGCCCGCGCTTCATGCGCCTCAAGGTCACCACCCCATGATCTCCCGCCTGCCACCGGTCGTCGCAGCACTCTTCACCCTCGGCCTTGGCACGCTCACTTCCCAAGCCCATTCGGGCACCGGCCTCACCGGCAAATACTACGACGCCGCCAACTTCACCACGCTCGTCACCACGCGCACCGATCCCTGCGTCGATTTTGATTTCGGCACGGTCATCCCCGCCGGGACCGCCATCACCAACGCCGACACGTTCTCCATCGTCTGGACTGGCCAGCTCGAACCGGAATTCACCGAACCCACCACATTCTACCTCACCGGTGACGACTCCGCCACTCTGTGGGTCAACGACCAGGTGGTCTGCCATCGCTCCTTCCCGCAATCCGGCAACCCCGCCATCACCGGCCAGATAAAACTCGAGGCCGGCAAGCGGGTGAACATCCGCCTCGAATACGTCGAGCAAACCGGTTCCGCCCTCGTAAAACTCGAATGGGCCAGCGCCTCCCGTGCGCGCCAGGTTATCCCCGCCGCCCGCCTCTACCCCGCCCGCGTCGCCAAGGCCGGAGGCTCCCTTCTGAAGGAAAACTGGACCGGCCTCGCCGGCACCGCCCTCACCACCCTCACCGGCACCTCCACCTACCCGAACAAACCCGCCGCCCGCGATTTCATCACCAGTTTCGAGTCCCTCGCCCAAAACTGGGCCGACAACTACGGCTCGCGGATCACCGGCTTCATCGTCCCTCCCGCCACCGGCTCCTACACCTTCGCCGCCAGCGGCGACGATGTCGTCGAGCTCTGGCTGAGCACCGACTCCTCTTCCGCCAACAAGGTCAAAATCGCCGGCGTCACTTCGCCCACGGCCTTTCGCCAGTGGGACGCCGTCCCCGCCAACCAGCAATCCGCCGCGATCTCCCTCGTGCAGGGCCAGCGCTACTACGTCGAGCTCCTGCACAAGGAGGGCACCGGCACCGACCACTGGAGCGTCGGCTGGAAAAAGCCCGGCGACTCCGCGTTCTCCGTCATCCCCGGCGACAATCTCGTTCAAGCCGGCCTCGATCGCACCCAACCCGCCCAAGCCAACATCTTCGACTCCGTCGCCACCGGCCACCCGCGCCTCTACGCCTCCGACGAGAGTTTCGCCCGCCTCCGCGCCATCTGGCAGAGCGGCGCTCCCGCTACCCCCAAGGCCTGGACCGACTCCATCATCGCCCAGGCCGACGCCGTCATCCCCACCTCGCCCGTCTCCTACCCGCTCAACGTGGACACCGCCCGCGTCGTGATGAACAACATGTATAAGCTCGGCCTCGCCTGGCAGATCACCGGCGACTCCAAGTATCCGGAACGCGCCTACACCGAGCTCGCCGCCGTCGGCGCCTTCGCCGACTGGTTCGACGGCCGCGGCTTGCTCGCCACTTCCGAGACCATCCACGGCTTCGCCATCGCCTACGACTGGATGTATGCCTACTGGTCCCAGCCGCGCCGCGACACCATCCGCGCCGCCATCATCAACAACGGCCTCAACCGCGCCCTCGGCCTCTACAAATCCAACTTCTGGGCCCTCCGCGCCAACGCCACCAGCGCCAACTGGAATATCGTCTGCAACAGCGGTATCGCCACCGGTGCCATGGCCGTCGGCACCGAGAGCGAGGCCCTGTGCGAGGAAATCCTCGCCCGCGCCATGAACTCCCTGCGCGCGAACCTCGTGCGCTTCACCACCGACCAGGGCATGATTCACGAGGGCCCCAACTACCTCGAATACGCCCAACGCTACGCCGTGCGCGGCCTCGCCGGTCTCGAATGGTCGCTCGGCAGCGACTTCGGTCTCAGCGCCACCCAGGCCTTTTCCGAAACCGCCACCTTCCCGATCTACACCGCAGGCCCGTCAGGCGTCACGTTCTGCGCCAGCGACGACGGCGAGAGTTCCCCGCGTCGCGGCTGGCTCTGGCCGTGGTCCGCCCGCCGCTTCAACCAGCCCGTCCACAACGCCTGGAACGCCGCCAACCCAAACCCCATCGCTCTCGACGCCTTGTGGTATGCCGAGGGCGGCCTCACGCCCGCAGCCGCCGGCGCCCAGCCCGACCTCGCCTTCAAGGGCGAGTCCGGCACTCCCTTCAAACCCCAGGAATACATGTCCCTGCGCGGCTCCTGGCGCGACTCGCGCACCACTTTCGTCGCCGCCAAGGCCGGCGAAATTATCACCTCACACGGCCACTACGATGTCGGCACCTTCGCCCTCGACGCCCTCGGCAAGCGCTGGTTCCGCGATCTCGGCAAAGAGCTCTACTCCATCGGCGTCCCCGGCATCCAGCTCTACCGCTACCGCACCGAGGGCCACAACACGCTGGTCATCGACCCCGGCGCCGGCGCCGGAAACACCAGTCCTTCCCTGAGCCCGCTCATCGCCTTCCAGTCCAAGGCGGGCGGCGCCGGCGCGTTCTCCCTTTACGATCTCACCGCCGCCCACAGCGGCGTCTCCCGCGTCTGGCGCGGTTTCCGACTCATCGACAACCGCCGCGAAATCCTTCTCCAGGACGAGATCCAGGCCTCCACCGGCAAAAACGTGTGGTGGTTCGCCCACTACGCGCACCCGTCCACCACCGCCGCCCTCGGCCCCGACGGCACGTCCGTCACCCTGACCCAGGGCGCGGAACGGCTCTGGTGCAAAATCGTGAGCGGCGGCGGCACTTTCCAGATCATGGACGCCGCGCCCCTGCCGTCCTCGCCCAACCCCGCCGCCCAGACCGCCAACACCGGCTACAAGAAACTCGCGATCAACCTCGCCAACGTCACCAACTCCACCCTCGCCGTCTGGTTTGTCCCGCTCGCCACCGGCGAAACCGTCCCCTCTTCCCTGCCCGCCATCACCCCGCTCAACACCTGGCAGGTCGACTCCGCCAACTACCCGCCCACCACCGGCAGCTCCACCGCCACCAGCGTCAACAACCAGCCGGTGGACATCGACCTCTCCACCCTCTCCGAGGACGACAACACTCCCGCCACCGCCCTCGCCTACGCCGTCTCCAATCCGGTCGCCGGCACCGTCACCCTCCTCGCCGACGGCCGCACCGCGCGCTACACCCCCACGCCGGG
>JBDLWD010000177.1:0-5718 GCA_039804465.1 Verrucomicrobiota bacterium
CCATCTTTATGAATAAAGCTCCTTTCGCGCTACGCTTGCAAAGACGTCTGATTCATTACCCGGATAGAAATCCGGTTTTGCGAATGCTCTATCTGCTCGGACTGGCCGCGTTGCGCCTATCGCCGCGCGGAGCGTTGACCTACTGGCGCACAAAGCTCCGACCGAAGTCATCCGCCGGCCCCGTAAACCTCCGGTTGAGACGAGGCCGCGTCTTGAGACTGCGCGACACCGATACAGACCTCTCCATTTTCGAGCAGATCTTCCTGCTGGACGACTGCTCCATCCCCGCGCCGTCCTCTCCGCTCCGTTTCATCATCGACGCCGGCGCGCACATCGGGTGCAGCAGCCTTTTTTTCGCGGCGCGACACCCGCTGGCTCGCATCCTCGCGGTAGAAGCCCATCCAGGCAATTATGCGCAACTCGTAGCCAACACCAAGAGCGTCGACGCGATCCACGCGCTCCACGGGGCGGTTTTCCATCGCAACGCTCCGGTCTCTATCGCCAATCCTTCGGACCGCGCCTGGGGCTTTCAGGTTCAGGATCGCAGCTCGGGAGCCGACGAAGTTGCCGTTCAAGGCCACACAATACCCGATCTCATGCGCATCGCTGGTTTCCCGAAGATCGATCTTCTCAAACTCGATATCGAAGGAGCGGAACGCGATCTTTTTGAAAAGGGAGGCGCGGAGTGGCTGCGTGACGTGCGGATGATGATCGTCGAGTTCCACGACGAGATCCAACACGGCTGCACCGAAAGTTTCCTCAAGGCGACAGCGGCGATCCCCCACTCCACGTCCGAGCGCATGGACAACCTGATTTGGAAAAACCACCTGCACGACGCGCAATGAATCCCTCCCTCCGCCCCGCCGTCGTCCTTTGCACCCACAATCCTAGGGCGGACTATCTCGCACGCACCCTCTCCGCACTCTCGGGGCAAACAATTCTACCCGCAGGCTACGACCTCGTGCTCGTGGACAACGCCTCGCGCGAACCGGTCGCCGGCCGCTTTGACCTGTCATGGCATCCGACCGCCCGAGTGGTGGAAGAGCCCAATCAGGGCCTGACCAACGCCCGCATGCGCGGTATATCCGAAACCGCCGCGGACATCATCGTGTGGGTGGACGACGACAACGTTCTCGCCCACGACTACCTGGCCCAAGCCATCGCCCTCGCACGGGACTGGCCCATCCTGGGCGCGTGGGGCTGCGGCCACTTTATTCCGGACTGGGAAACCACACCGGAACCGGAATTCACGCCTTACCTTGACTACCTCGCCGTCGGCAAACGCGATTCCGCCCGCTGGGGAAATAGAGCATTCGACTACGATGCCATGCCGGCAGGCGCAGGACTTTGCTGCCGCCGCGAGGTAGCACTCGCCTATGCGCGTTCGGTGCGCGAAGACCCCCGACGCCGCGCCCTGGGCCGCACCGGGACCGGCCTCGGCGCCTGCGAAGACTTCGACCTTGCCCTGCATGCCATAGATCTCGGCCTCGGCACCGGCGTTTTTCCTTCCCTCAGTCTGACCCACCTAATGCCCGCGGCGCGCGTGCGCGAAGACTACCTGCTTCGCCTGGTGGAAGGCCACGCGCGCTCCACCGTGCTTCTGATGGCGATGCGTCAGCCCGGATTCCGCCCGCTCGCGCAAGACTGGAAAACCAAACTGCGAGACTGGCGCCTACATCGCCGGCTCTCGCCCGTCCACCGCCGAATCCACGATGCCCGCCGCCGGGGGGAAGCAGCCGCCGTCCGCATTCTCGAAGGAGGCTCGCCCGCCAACGCATGAACGCGCCGGCCGTCAGCGTCATCCTCTGCACCCGCGATCCCCACGCCGGACGTTTGGCGCGCACGCTGGCGGGCCTTGCTGGGCAGACTCTCGACGTATCCAATTGGGAACTACTCCTCGTGGACAACGGCTCCACTCCGGCACTATCCGCCTCGTCGTTGCCAAACCCTGATGCACGGCCCGCAAACCTTCGCGTCATCTCCGAACCAGTCCCTGGCCTGACTCCCGCTCGGCTGCGAGGCATAGCCGAGTCGCGCGGCGAAGTCCTCGTCTTCGTCGACGACGACAATGTGCTCGCCCCCGGCTACCTCGCCTCAGCCCTCGCCGCGTTTCACGCTTCGCCCCGCCTCGCCGCCGCCGGCGGTCCAGTCTCGCCCGAGTTTGAGTCCGCTCCGCCTGCTTGGACGACCGAGTTCCACGGCCTGCTCGCGCTCCACGACCACGGCCCCTGCCCGCTTTTTGCCCAGGGCGGACCCGACGCCCCCTGGCCAGCATTCGCGCCGGTCGGCGCGGGCTTGTGCCTTAGTCGCTCCGCCGCGCTCGCCTACGCCTCCGCCCTTCGCAGCGACCCGGCCCGTGCCGCGCTCGACCGCCGCGCCGGCCAGCTAACCTCCGGCGGCGACAACGACATCGTGTTCACCGCCCTTCGCGCCGGCGGCGACGTGGCCTATCTGCCCGAGCTCTCGCTTTCCCACCTTATTCCATCCTCCCGCCTCGACCCCGACTACCTGGCCCGTCTCAACCGCGCCATCCAACGCTCGTGGGTGCGCGTGCTCGCCCTGCATGGCTCCTGCCCCTGGCGTCCTGTCCCGCGCTGGACGCTTCCCTTGCGCGCGCTTCGAGCCCGGCTCCGCGCCCGCCCTTGGCGCGGCCCCGCCGAACGCGTGCGCTGCGCCGGATGGATAGGACGCCTCGAGGGCCAAGCCGATCTCGTAGCATGACCAGCCCGCGCCGCATAGGTCTGCTCGCCCCTTCGCTCCGCGGCTACAATGCGGTCGACGGTGGCATCGGCGCCCACTTTGCCGACCTCGCCGTCGCTCTGGCCGCTGACGGCTGCGATGTTACGGTGATCACGCCGGAGCCGGGCGTCGGCTCGCCCCCCGCCGCGCCAGAACTGGCATCCATCCGCCTTCATCCGACCTCCACCGTCCTTCCCCCCTGGCTCGATCACCTCGCTGGATTGCGCTGGCGCCTTCACACCGCCGTCTCGCGCCGCTGGAAAATCCGCGCCGCGTCCGCCGCGCTCCTCGCGGCCCACCGCGAGACGCCCTTCGACTGCATAGAAACCTCTTCCACCGGCGCCCTGGCCCTCACCGCTATTTCCCGTCGCAAGCGGCCTCCGGTCGTTGTCCGCGTGTCGACCACTGCCGATCAGCTCGTCTCCCATAACGCCGGCCAACCCGGCTGGCACGACCGCTTGGAGCAAGGCTGGGAATTCAACCTCGTCCGCCGCGCCGACCGCGTGCTCACCCATACGCAAGGCCACCGCAACGAAATCTGCGCTCGCTGGAAACTCGCGCCCGAGGCGGTCGCCGTCGTTCCACACGGCATAGCACTCCCCCCTGCGGACGAACTTACACCACCAGCCGCTGGCCCCGCCCGCTTCCTTTTCGTTGGGCGCTTTGAGCATCGCAAGGGTATCGATGTCCTGCTCGACGCCATTCCTGCGGTCCTCGAAGCGCAACCGGAGGTCCGCTTCACCCTCGCTGGCCTCGATCCGGGCAACCGCTGGCGCGATCTATTTTATCAACGCCATCCGCGCTGGCGCAACCGCGTGGACTTCCCCGGCCGCGTCGACGCCGGCGCGCTCCGCGCCGCCTACCGCGATTGTGACGTTTTCGTGGCCCCTTCGCGTTACGAATCCTTCGGCCTGATCTACGTCGAAGCCATGGCTTGGGCCAAACCCGTCGTTGGCTGCCGCGCCGGCGGTGTCCCCGACGTCGTGTGCGATGGTGCCACCGGTATACTCGTCCCGCCCGGCGACTCCCCCGCCTTGGCCGCCGCCCTGATTCGCCTCGCCAGCGACCCCTCGCTGCGCGCCCGCCTAGGCGCCGCCGCTAGGGCCGATACGGCCGCTCGCTTCTCGCGAGAAACCCTCGCCCGTGCCAGCCTCGGTCTCTACGCGTCTGTGGCATCCAACACCGGCTCATGAACCAGCCCGACCTCTCCGTCGTCATCCCCGTCTTCGATCGCGGAGCTCTTGTGCGGCACACCTTGGCCTCCGTGCGCGCGGCCTCGGCCGGCCTGCAGGTTGAGACGGTCGTGGTCGACGATGGCTCGCGTGTCCCCCTGGCAGACGACCTCGCGCGCCTCGGCCTCGCGGTCGACCGTCTGGTCCGTCAGGAAAACCGCGGCCTGCTTTTCGCCCGCCTAGCCGGCCTCGACGCCGCGACCGGCCGCAATGTCCTTTTCCTCGACTCCGATGACCTGGTATCCGCCGATAAACTACGCACCCAGGTCGCCGCGCTCGACGTCGGGGCCGACGTGGCCTACACCGACCACGCCGGCCAGGCACTGGACGACGAAACTGGTCCGGCCGGACAGCCCGACGCCCACGAGCCGCTGCCCGTAGCCTCGTCCGCCGCGGAGTTCTTCATCACCATCCAGCCCGCGCCCCACTCGCCCGCCTTTCGCACTGATTACCTTCGCGCACGAGTGGCCGCGGCACCGTTTCCGCCCTCTCCCCTCTACAACGCCGTCGCCGAGATCTGGTTTTACCACATCTGCGCACCCTTCCCCGCCCGCGTGGTCAAATGCCCCGGGCTCGCGCTGGTCGGCCGGCATCCCTGGCCGCGGCTGACCAACCACTGGGAAAAGCTCGGCGTCGCCTCCCTCGCCGTCCAGGAAGCCTTCGCCCGCACCTGCCCGCTGGACGCGCCCGAAGGCCGGGAGGCACGCGCCCTCGCCGCCGCCAAGGCCTTCTTGGCCTGGCGCCGCTTGCCCCGAAATTTCTCGCCGGAGTTAGCCCGCCGCCTGCTCGCCATCTGGAAAAACTCTCCCGCCCCCGCCGAGGTCGGACTGCTAGGCGGGAAAAGCTTCCTCGCCCTCGCGCGCCTGCTTGGTCCGGAACTCGCGGCCAGCCTGCTCCACCGCTTTCAAGCCGGTCCCTACTCCGCCTGCCGCACCCTCGACGACAACGCGCTCGCGGCTCTGCTTGCACGTTTGCCTCCGCCATGAGGTTTATGTCCGCCCGCTAATCATTCGTCCCGCATGAGCCTGCCCGGCCAGATTCTATACCAGTGTTGGCACCGCCCGGTTGCGGCCGCGCGCAACTCCATTCGTCGGGGCGGCCCGATCGCTCAATGGCGCGCCGCGCGCGGACGCGCCGCCATGCAGGCCACCGCGCTCTCCTTGCCCCTACCGCCCGCCCGCGAGCCGGGCGCCGCGTTCTCCGTCCACTTGCTCACCGGACGCCGCTTCGCCTATCAGACCGCCTTTTGCCTGCACTCCCTGGCTAAACACAGCCCCTTGCGGCTCGCGCCCGAGCTTTACGACGACGGCACCTTCGACGAGGCGTCGCGCGCCATCGTGCTTCGGCTTTTCCCCGACGCGGTCATCCACCGGCAGTCCGACACCATCGCAAGACTGGACGACGCCCTGCCCGCCTCGCGCTTCCCCGTGCTGCGCGAGCGCTGGCTAAACTATCCCCACATCCGCAAGCTCACCGACGTCCACGCCGGCCGCACCGGCTGGCGCCTTGTCCTGGACAGCGACCTGCTTTTTTGGCGTGAGCCGAGGCTTCTCATCGACTGGAGCACGACTCCAGACAGGCCGCTGCTCGCCACTGACTGCGCGGAAAATTACGGTTATCCCCGACCTGTTCTTGAACGACTCGCCGGCCGGCCATTGCCGGAGCGGCTCAACGTCGGCCTGTGCGGCTTTCGTTCGGACTCGATCGACTGGGATTTTCTCGAACACGCGGCCTCCGCCCTCATTCG
>JBDLWD010000178.1:0-8586 GCA_039804465.1 Verrucomicrobiota bacterium
CAAGCCACCGCCTCGTTTTTCTGGTAGTCGACGCGGCGCTGCCAGCCGGAGGCCGCATCCTCGGGCCGGATGACCGCCAGAGTGGCTTCGACTTGATTAAGAAAGGAGAGCAGACGCATGGACTGGACTATTTATTGTGTTAATCGGCTTTCCCGCGCTCTGGTTAAGCCCCGGGCTAAAAATTCCTGGCGGCAAAATTGTATTTTCCTGCTCACCTTTGGCGATTGGCTTGGACGCTGCCCCTCGCAAGCTGCCTTTCTTACCTCAACCATGGCCCTGGACAAGATTCTCGTCGTAGATGATGAACCGCTGGTGCGCCGTTCTTTGGAGGACATCCTCAAGGCGCGCAAAATCCAGGTCGCCTGCGCCCCCTCCGTCGCCGCGGCCGAGGCCATGCTTGGCGCCGATACCTATGATCTGGTCATACTCGACGTGCGTCTGCCCGACGGTGACGGACACCGGTTTCTGGAGCAGGTGATGGCCCTGCCGTCTCACCCGCCGGTGGTGATGATGACCGGGCACGGCTCGATCGAGAGCGCGGTGGGCTGCATGCGGGCAGGCGCTTTCGACTACATCACCAAGCCTTTCAACGTCGGCCAGATCGACCTCATCCTGCGCAAGGCCGACAACTACAGCCAGCTGGTCAAGGTGAACCGCTATTTCAGCGAGCGAGCCGGCGACGCCGAGGGCGAGGCCATGCTCGGGCGCAGCCCAGCCATGCTGCGCGTGCGCCAGCTGGTGGAGCGGGTGGCCCCGACCGACGCCACCGTGATGATCGTCGGCGAACATGGCTCCGGCAAGGAGATGGTCGCGCACGAGATCCATCGCAACTCCCCCCGGCGCAACGAGCCCTACATCAAGGTGAACTGCGCCGCCCTTTCCGAGCAGCTCATCGAGAGCGAGCTCTTCGGCCACGAGAAAGGCGCCTTCACCGGGGCCATCGACCGGCGCGAGGGCCGATTCGAGCTGGCCAACCGCGGCACCCTTCTCCTCGACGAGGTCAGCGAGCTCCCGCTCAACCTTCAGGCCAAGCTCCTGCGCGTCCTCCAAGAGCGCGAGTTCGAGCGCGTTGGCGGAACCAAGACCATCAAGGTCAACGTCCGCATCCTCGCGACCTCCAATCGCGACCTGCACCACTTCATGGAGCGGGGCCTTTTCCGCTCCGATCTCTACTACCGTCTGAATGTTTTCCCCATCGCCGTGCCGCCGCTCCGCGCGCGAACCGACGACATCGACTATCTGGCCGATACATTTTTGCGTCGATTTGCCCGCAAGCATGGATTGCGACTGCCGGGGTTCAGCGATCACGCCCAGTCCGCCATTCGCACTTATCCCTGGCCCGGTAACGTGCGCGAACTGCAAAACACCATCGAGCGCGCCGTCATCCTCTCCGAGGACCATCGCCCGGTTTCCTCGGCGGCGCTCAATCTGCCTGTCTTGTCCGCCGCCTCCATCGGCCGCCCGGTCGCCCACGCCGGGCTCGCCGGCGAGTCCGCCCCGTCTTCGCCCGCCCCCACGCCGCCTTCCGAACCGGTCGCACCCCCGCCGGTTTTTTTCTCGCCGCCCGAGCCGGTGGAGTCTGGCCCCGAGCTGGATCTCTTTGCTGTGAAGGACGCGGAGCCCGTTGTCGTGGAGCCCTCCGCCGCGGCCGCCGCCGTGATCCCGCTAAGCGAGGTTGAAAAACGGGCCATACTCGACGCCTTGATCTCGACCAAGGGCAACCGCACCCGCGCGGCTGATTTGCTAGGTATTTCGATCCGCACCTTGCGCAACAAGCTCAACGAATACCGGATCGACGAAGGCGTGCCCGCCGACTGAACCGCGCGGCCGAGAAAAGCCTTCGGCGGCAATGCCCGATCAGGCCGCTTCCGTGCGCAATGCGCCGGAGTCGCGCCGGCCAGGGCCGTAGGCTCCCCGCACCGACCGCAGGCGACGTCCGGCCTGGTCCAGTTCCGCCAGTTCTTGCTTCGTTCTCCGGTGGGCCTCCGCCACGCGTTCGCCGAGAACGGCGTAACGGTCACGCAAGGCCTCGGCGCGCGCTGAAGTCTCGGCGTCGGCGGGCGCGCCGGCCCTTTCCTCGGCCAGCCGGGTCAACACGGCCAGTTCCCGCTCCAAGATGCCGGCGAGCGCCGGCCAGTCATCATGCCCCGCGGCGCCTTCCTCTTCGTGGGCGAAGGCTTCGACGCATGCCAGCAAACGCCTGGTGGACGGGGTCATGGTGTATGGAACGGCGCGAGCCTTCGCGGGCTCAAGCCACCTTCGCCTCGTTGCCTGCGAGCATCTCGGCCCAGGCCTCGCGCAGCGTGCGCACAAGACGCTCCACCTCGACCACCGGGGCCTCGTCCTTGCGAAGGTTGGCCTCTTGCAGACGGCGCAGATGATAATCGTAAAGCCGGTCGAGATTCGCGGCCACCTCGCCGCCCGACTTCTGGTCCAGATTGGCGCGCAGTTCCGCGAGCACGGCCTGGGCGCGCAGCAGGGCTGTGTTTATTGTTTGGATACGGCTGTAGTCGTCTTCCGGGAGCGCGAATCCGGCGCGGGCCTGGGCCATGAAGCGCAGGGCGCCGTCATACATCATCAACACGAGCTGGCCCGGGCTGGCGGTTAGGATCGACTGGGTCTGGTAGGCCTTGGCGTAGGGATTGGCGTAGGTCATGGGGACGGCGGCTTGTTATTGTTCTTCGCTCATGTCCTGCGACTCGGCCAGCAGGCGCGCGACTCGCTCGATGATCTGGAGCGGAGGGTAATTCGGGTCGACGGCGATGGCTCCGGCGCGTTCCACGGCCTCGGCGCGAAGCACGGGAGTGTTGGTGAGGGCCTCGCGCATCTGGTCGGCGCGTTCCGTGGAGATCCGGTCGGAGGGAACGAACGCGGGGGCGGCCGTGGTCCCTGCGGGACGATTGCGGCGGGGATCGGGGCCGGGGGCGGCTCCTGGGCTTACGGATTGTGAATTAGTGATCATGGCTTTTCGGTGTATTGCACGGTCAGCCCTGGATCAGAGGAAAGGGAACGCCGTTGGTTTCAGTTCGGGTTATCGGCACGGACGGGAAATTTTTTAGCGCCGAGTTTGTCGTCTTTTGAATCTTCCGTTCCCGCGTTGCCGCCGGACGTGGTGGCGGCCCGGGACTCCTTGGGCGACGGCGCCGCGGCTCGCCGCGGAGGCAAAAGACCCGCGACCGAGCGGAAGGCGTGGTCGGCCAGCCGTATCGGGCTTTGCATGACAGCCGTGGTCGGGTCGCCCGCGGTCGAGTTATGGGCCCGGGCCTCCATGCGAAGCATGCGAGCGGTCGCCCCGTCGCCGGCGTCGAAAATCTCGTCGGCCATCCAGCGCGTGTCTCCCGCGGGCGCGGTGGCGAGACGCGCCCGGAAGCCGAGCGAAAGGGGAGGGTAGGGCTTCACCTGGGTAAGATCGAGAAACAGCACGGCTTGCGCGCCGGTCTCGGCCAAGACGCGCTGGAAAAGCCCGGGCGGCAGTGGCGCGGCGGAGTCCACCGTCTCGCGGCCCGACCAATCCGAGAGCGTTGCGCGCGTCACGCCCACAAATTCGGCGCGCTGGGTGAGCGCCAGGGCTCGCGCCCAGGAGAAATCGTAGGTGGCGGCGAACTCCGCGGGAAGCCGCCCCGTGGCGTCGTGGGCGGGCAGAACGGCCACCCGGCTTATCTCCACCGGCCAGGCGTCCGGGCCGCGGAAGTTGGAGGGCGTGCGGACCGGGCCGCGGTCGACGTCCTTGGGCAGGCTGGAGCACGCGGTAAGCGCGAGCATGGAGGCCGCGGCGAGGGCCAGCGCGGGTAGGCGGGGAAAGGACGCGGTCATTTTTTCGAGGAAGACGAGGCGGGGAATGCGTTGCTTAGCTGGGACTGCATTTGTTGGATCGTGGACTGCGCTTTTTCCATCGCGATGAAACCCGCTTCAAGCTGGGAGCGGCGCTGGACAAGTCGGCGGTCCAAGTCGGATATCTGCTGGGTGAGCGATGCGTTTTCCTTGGTAAGGGCGGTGCGCTGGTTGCCGAGCAGGCCGGAGCTGCCGAGTGGCCCCACGTAGCTGCCGAACAGGGTTTCCATCCGCGCCACAAAGCCGGTGGAGGCCTGCTGGAAAAAGGCGGCCACCTGCGCGGGATTGTTGGCGAGGGCGGCGTCCAGCTTGGCGGGATCTTTGATCGCAAGGGTGGCTGACGTGCCGGTGAAATCGATGCCGAGATTATCGAGGCGCGAGATCGCCCCCTCCAGACCGGGCACGGCGGCGAACACGGCCGAACGCAGCTGCGTGCTCCAGGTCTGGATCTCCCGGTTGCCGGTGAGCGTGGAGGTGGTGACCTTTCCGTTGGACGACGTTATCCGGGTCTGGCTCTCGATGTATTCCTGCAGCGAGTTGAAGGAGCTGACGAAGGCGCTGATGCGCGAGCGCATCGCCGTCGTGTCGTTCGCGACCGTGACGGTGGCGGACGAGGTGGAGGCGTCGGGCGTGACGCTCAGGCCGGTGATGCCGTGGGCCGATTCGTCGAGGGTGTTGGTCGTGCTGGTGAGGGTCGCGCCGCCGTTGACCGAGAATTGCGCGTTCTGGCCGCGGGTGAGCGCGGCGCCGGATCCGCTTGTGAGGCGGAGCGCGGCGAGCAGGCCGCCCGCGGGTTCCTCGATGGCCACGCCGAGGTCTCCGGTTTTTTTGTTGGCCAGCGTGAGCCGGTCGGAGAACGGATCGAAGCTCGCGGTCACGCCCGCGGCGGAGGCGTTGATGCGTGCGACGACGGCCGATAGGGTGTCGGTGTTGACGTTGTAGTCTATCGTCACGCCATTGACCGTGAATGAGCCCTTGCCCGCTCCATCCACCGCGGTGACGGCGGTGGCGAGGCGGGCGTTGGCCAGCGTGGCGCCCGCGTTGGCCGCACCGAGCGCGGTCGAGCTCGTGACGGTGCCCGTGCCGTTGTTGCCCAGACGAAGGGCGGAGAGAAGGTTGGAGGTGTCGGTGGTCGAGCCGAGGACGACCTGTCCGGAGCCCGAGAGCGTCACGCGGTCGGTGGCGGCGTCGTAGGCCGCCGTCACCGCGCCGCCCGTGGCGGTGGAGATCTTTGTGAACACCTCCTCCAGCGAGTCGCCGAGCGCGACGGTCACGCGGGAACCGTTGACGGTGAAGGTGCCTGCGGTGGGTTTCACGGCGGTGCCGAGCGAGGCCAGGGTGATGCCGGACACGTCGTTGGTGGCGGCGAGCGGAGAGCCGATGTCGGCGCCGCCCGACCAGAGCGAGGCCGTGGCGCGCTGGGTGATATTGAAAGAGTATGCTCCCGCGGTCGCCGCAGTTCCGGCGGAAGCCGACCAACCTGCCGCTGAAGACGTCGCGGTGCGCCCGCCGAAAAGCGCGCCCGAATTCAGCTCATTCGCCGCGTTTCGCAGATCCTTTATCCGTGATTCCATCCCGCTGAGGGCGGTGAGCTTGAGCTGGTTGGAGGCGATGTCCGCCTCCATCTTTGCGCCGGAGTTGCGCTCCAGGCTGATCATTTGATCAACGAAACTCTTCCAGTCGAAACCGGAGGCGAGACCTGAGAGCTGCAGCGAGGCCATGGGAAAAGGTTCGGGTCGAGGTGATGCGCAAAACGCGCTTAGCGGTTATCGTCGCGCCCCGCGCGGATCTTGAGCGCAAAGCATGAAAAGGGGCGTCGGCAAATTTTGCCTGGCTGCCTGCCGGCAACGGGACGGAATGAATGAAAAATATCTTAAAATAATCTTAAAAAGTTGATTTTAAAGGCTTAAAGGCATGGTTCCTCTTCGCGGCATGTTTTGTGTTTCAGTCGCCGACATGAGCCAATCCAGTCCTGTCATATCCAGCCGCGTTGTGGACGTATCTTTTTTGGGCGATGGATTTTTGCTAGAGCTGGAAAACGCGTTCCGGGCGCTCGAGCAGGAAATGACGCAAGCCATGGCCGATGTCCGCGATGAGGCTGCACGCCAGCGTTTCGAGAAGGCCCGTCTGGAGGCGGCGTCCTGCCTTGCGCGCTGGCCCCGGCGGGAGCGTTCGCATGAAATGCTCGACCAAGCACGGCGTTTGTTGAGCCGACTGGCCGCGTCCGGCCTGCAGGATTCCCCCTCCGGTGAGGCGGAGGCCGCCGCGCGCGCCGATCTCGACTGGGCTAACTGGCCCTCGATGGTCGCCCGCATGTTTCTCGGCGCGGCGTGGCGCGAGCCCTCGGCCCCGCTCCTCGGCTCCGTCCCGGAGGCGTGGTGGGGTGCTTACGCGGAGTGGTTGTTCAGCCCGCCCAAAGGACTTGTGATTGTCGGTGATGCCGAGGCTCACGCGCGCCACGTCGAGCGCCATCTCGCCCACCTCGCCGACTGGATCGAGCGCAGCCCGGGCTCGGGCGCGGTTCGCGCCGCGGCCGACGCCTATCTCCGGGTGTCCAACGCCATCCAGCTCTATTTCGCCCCCGGCAGTCTGCGCCGCCACGCCGAGTTGCGCGGTCGCGTGCTTTGGCGCTGCCTGGCGCGCCGCGAGGCCTATGATCCCTTTGCCCTGCCTCGCGAAGGACGTCGCCTCCGGGTGGGCGTGGTGAACCGTCACTTCGGCCCGCAGACCGAGACCTACACCACGTTGCCCACTTTCGAGAGCCTCGATCCCGAACGCTTCGAGGTGATCCTGTTTTCATGCCGCTCCGACGGCTCGGCACTGGAAAATCACTGCCGCGCGCATGCAGCGGATTTCCGCGTCATGCCCGCCGAACTCGACGGCCAGCTCGCCTGCTTGCGCGAGGCCGCCTTGGACGTGGTGGTCTTCGGCACCAATCTCACCGCGGTGGCCAACGAGATCACCCGTCTCGCCTTGCACCGGGTGGCCCCCCTTCAGGTGGTAAATAATTCCTCCTGCATCACGAGCGGACTCGCCGAGGTCGACCTCTATGTCTCCGGCGATCTCACCGAGCTTCCCTCCGCGGGCACCCACTTCACCGAGCGCCTTGGACTCCTCCCAGGGCCCACCCACGCCTTCAACTACGAGGCGGACCGCCAGGCGCCCGCGCGCACCTGGACGAAGTCCGACCTAGGCATCCCCGAGGACGCCGTCGTCTTCGCATCGGCCGCCAACTACTTTAAAATCATCCCCGAGATGCGCGAGACCTGGGCCCGCCTGCTCGCCTCGGTGCCGGGCTCCCGGCTCTTGCTCCATCCCTTCAATCCGAACTGGTCCAGCGATTACCCGATCAAACGTTTCTGCGCCGAGTTCGAGGCCGTGCTGGCTCGCCACGGCGTCGACCATGACCGGCTCGTCGTTTCGACCATGAAGCTGCCCAGCCGGTCCGACGTGGGGGCTCTCATGGCCGTCGCCGACGTCTACCTCGACACCGCGCCGTTTGGCGGCGTCAACTCGCTAATCGACCCGCTCGAGACGGGCGTGCCCGTGGTGGCTTGGGATGGCGAGACCATGCGTGGCCGCATGGGCGGCGCGCTGCTCCGATCCCTCGGGCTTTCCGAGTGGGTGGCCGCGAACGAGGAGGGTTACCTCGCGCTCGCCCGGCGACTCGCCAAGGACGCCCCCGCCCGCGCCGCACTCTCCGCACGGATCAGGTCCGCGATGGAGCGCACGCCGGTGTTTCTGGACACTCTGGCGGCGAGCGACGCCTTCGGCGCCTTGATCGAGACCGCCTACGACGAGGTCGTGGAGCGCGGGCTCAAGACATTCCGCGCCGACCGCGCCCCGCTTCGCGCCCGGGAGGCCGTCGCGCTCGACCTCTCTTCCCGCCGCGCCCTGGGCAACCGGCTGCTTTCCGAAGGCCGCCCCGCCCGCGCGGTGGCCTACCTGCTCGCCGCCTTGCAACAAGACGACGGCACCCCGGGCCTTTGGCTCGATGTCGCTCGTGCCCTGCGCGCCAACGGCCAGCACAACGAGGCGTTGCAGGCCCTCGAGGCCGCCCTCCGTATGGACGAGGGGCTCGACGCCGGCTGGGTGCTCATGGCCGAGATCGCCGAGATGCAGGGCAACCACGAACTCGCCGCCGAGGCACGTTCCTGCATCGGCCGCTCTACCCAGGCTGCGACCGCCCGGTCCGTTCCCGCCGGGAGCCATGTCCTTCTCTACACCGACGACCCCGAGCATGGCGGCGTCGCGCAATACAACCACACCATCCTCAAGGCCCTCGTCGCCGCCGGCTACCGCGTCTCCTGCGCCCAGTCGCGCAGTGCCAGCCCGCTCGTGGCGGAACAGGCCGCGCTCGGCGTCCGCCATCACTGGATCGGCTACGACACCGGCAAGGAGTTCGCCCGCACCGTCACCGAGGAGGCGCCGGCCCGCGCCTTGTTCAATGCCGAGCGCCCGGACCTCGTCATCTTCAGCGATTGTTCCCCCGTCTCCAACCTCGCCGCCCGCGAGGCCGCGCTGTCCCTTGGGCTGCCTTTTCTGTGCGTCGTGGGCTTTGTCGGCGAGTATCTCGCCAAAAACTTCGCCCGCGTCCTCCCCCAGCTCGCCCGGCACTACGCCGCCGCGCGCGAAGTTGTGGCGGTCAGCACGCAGAACCTGGATTTGCTGCGCTCCCGTTTCGGACTCGCCGCGGATCATGGCCGGGTCGTGCACTACGGTCGCCCCGAGCGCTTCTTCGCCCCGCGCGACGAG
>JBDLWD010000179.1:0-2725 GCA_039804465.1 Verrucomicrobiota bacterium
TTCGGAGACCTCGTCGGCCAGCTTGAGCAGCGCCGGATCATCGGGCTTTGCCGGTTCGGTCGGCACCGGCACGACCGCCTTGCCCGGACCCACGCTGGCCAGAAAATACCAAAGAAACACCAGGGCGATCAGCCCCAGACTAGTCAGCAACCACGTTCGTATCGTGAGCCACGCATTGGCAAGGCGGTGACGCAGGCGGTGGGACAACATAGAGGGTAAGGGATTAAGCAAGAGAGCGCTTCCGTGAAAAGCAACGATGCACCCTGCGGCGGGATCAAATTCCCTAATTGCCCATAGGACACGCTCCCGCCCGGAGGCTGGACATGTTTCCCGGCCCTTTCACCTTACCAAGTCTTCATGGCCATCGACCACCTTGCCGTTCTTGCCCCCGGTCTGCTGGGAGCCTCCGTGGCCCGAGCCGCGCGCGCACGCGGACTCGCCGCCCGCATAACCGTGTGGGCCCGCCGCCCTGAGGTGCGCGCCGCGCTGGCGGGCCAACCCTGGCTCGACCACGTGGCCGAGTCGCCAGAGCAGGCCGCGGCCGACGCCGATCTCGTTGTCCTGGCCGCTCCGGTGGATAAAATCATCGACCTCGACCGCCAGATAGCACCCAGGCTGCGCCCAGGCGCGATCGTGACCGACGTAGGCAGCGTCAAAGGGCCGGTCTGCGCCGCAGCCGCCGGCCACGCCCGCCCGGAGGGCGCGGTTTTCATCGGTTCGCACCCCATAGCGGGCAGCGAGAAAACCGGCTGGGAACACGGCACGGCGAACTTGTTTGAAAATCGCGTTACCTTCGTGACGCCCAACCCCGGCACGCCCGCCGGACCGCTCCGGACACTGGCGGATTTTTGGCGCGGTTGCGGCTCCACTGTCGTCGAGACGCCTCCCGAGCGGCACGACCAGATCGTGGCCCACATCAGCCACCTGCCCCAGGCCGCCGCCACCAGCCTCGCCTGCACCCTCGCCGAAAAAGACGGCGAATGGCGGCACCTGGCCGGCAACGGTCTGCGCGACACCACACGCATCGCCGCGAGCGACGCGACCATGTGGGTCGAGATTTTCCAGCACAACCGGGTCGCCGTCCTCCAGGCCCTCGCCTCCTACGAGCAGGAACTCGCCTCCTTTCGCGCCGCCCTTGAGCGCTCCGACTGGCCCGAGATCCGCGCCCGACTCGAACGCGGAAAAACCTGGCGCGACGGCTTCCGCACCTGACCCGCCCTCCGCGCCCCGGTTTGCGGGTTGCGCTGCGGCCGCGTGGAAACCGGAAAGCGGCCGTAGATTTTTTCGCACTCGCCGGCTTTCCCGCGTCCCCTCTCCCTTGGCACCCACGCCTTTCCATGTCCCTGCCCGCGCAGCTTCCCGTCGTTCCGTTCACGCGTCCCGTTTCGGGTCCGGTCACCATCCCCGGCTCCAAGAGCCTGACCAACCGCGCCCTGCTCCTGGCCGCGCTCTGCGCCGCGCCCGTCACCCTCACCGGCGCGCTGTTTAGCGACGACACCCGCCTGATGGCCGAGGCCCTGCGCAAACTCGGCCTCGATGTGCGCGCAGACGAGGCCGCCGGCACCATCGCCGTGTCGGATCAGGGCAATGCTTTCCGCGCCGAGGCACCGGTGGAGCTCTTCGTTGGCCTGGCCGGCACCGCCGCCCGCTTCCTCACCGCGCTCTGCGCCGCCGCGCCACGCGGCGTCTATCGCATCCAGGGCACGGAGCGCATGAACCAACGCCCGATGAAGGGCCTGATCGACGCCCTTCGCGCCCTCGGCGCCGAGATCCGCTGCATCGGCGTGGAAGGCTTTTTCCCGATCGAGATCCACGCCCGCGGCCTGCGCGGCGGCCCCGTGGCCATCGACGCCACCGAGAGCAGCCAGATGCTGTCCGCCCTCCTCATGGTCGCGCCGCTCTGCGCCTCGCCCGTCGAGGTGACCGCGGTAGGCGGCGTGCGCTGGCCCTTCGTGCAGATGACCGCGCTCATCATGCAGGCCTTCCAGCCCGGCGCGGCGAGCCCGGTCGAACGTCTCGACGCCAACCGCTTCCGGGTGAACAAGGGCGGCTCGCCCGCCTACCCCTTCCGCGGCGCCTACGCCGTCGAGCCCGACGCCACCGCCGCCAGCTACTTCGCCGCGCTCCCGCTGGTCGTGGGCGGCGCCACCCGGCTCTCCAACCTGCACCTCGGCCTCCAGGGTGATACCGCGTTTCTCAACGTGCTGCGCGAAGTGGGCGCGACCGTCTCCTCAACGCCAGCAGGCTTCGAGGTGTCCTACGCCGCTCCAACCCCGCGCCTGGGTGCGGAGAAGGACTTCTCGGGCTTCTCCGACACCTTTCTCACCCTCGCCGCGATCAGCCCGCTGCTCTCCGGCCCGACCCGGATCACCGGCATCGCCCACACCCGCAAACAGGAGACGGATCGCGTCGCCGGCATGGCCGCCGAGCTGCGCCGCTTGGGTCAGGAAGTCGTCGAGACCGAGGACTCGCTGACCATCACGCCGCGCCCCCTTCACGCCAACCAGGTGATCCACACCTACCACGACCACCGCTTCGCCATGAGCTTCGGTATCCTCGGCAGCCACGACCTCCAAGGCGACGGCCGTCCTTGGCTGACCATCGACAACCCCGCCTGCTGCGCGAAAACCTTTCCGCACTTTTTCGACGTTCTCTCCGAACTCCGCGCCCGCGCCTGATTTTCCCGCCCATCGCTCCATGCTCCCCGCTTCCAGCTCCAAGTCTT
>JBDLWD010000180.1:0-2876 GCA_039804465.1 Verrucomicrobiota bacterium
CGGCAGCAGCCGCGCAGCACTCGACCTTGGACCTTAGACGTTTCGACTTTTGACCCTTCCGACTGCTTCCCGTCCTAACCCTTTCCAAAAAAATGACCGCTTCCGCCAACGCTCCTGTTCACAGCGACGACCAATATCTCTCTATGGACCTCCTGCGCTTCACCACCGCGGGCTCCGTGGACGACGGCAAATCGACCCTCATCGGCCGCCTCCTCTACGACTCCAAGGCCATCTTCGAGGATACCCTCGAAAACCTCGAGCGCGTCACCGCCCAGCGCGGAGAGGAAAACCTCAACCTCGCGCTCCTCACCGACGGCCTCCGCGCCGAACGTGAGCAGGGCATCACCATCGACGTCGCCTACCGCTACTTCGCGACGCCGAAGCGCAAGTTCATCATCGCCGACACCCCCGGCCACATCCAATACACGCGCAACATGGTGACGGGCGCCTCCACCGCCAACCTCGCCATCATCCTCATCGACGCGCGCAAGGGCGTCATCGAGCAGACCTGCCGCCACTCCTTCATCGCCTCGCTCCTCGGCATCCCGCACGTCGTCGTCGCCATCAACAAGATGGACCTCGTCGACTTCTCCGAGGCCCGCTTCAACGAAATCGTCGCCCAATACTCCGCCTTCGCGTCGAGGCTGAACATTCCCGACATCAAGTTCATCCCGATCAGCGCCCTCCACGGCGACAACGTCGTCGAGAAATCCGCCCGCACCCCGTGGTATCAGGGCGGCTCGCTTCTCTACACGCTCGAGACCGTCTACATCGGCAGCGACCTCAACCACATCGACCCGCGCTTCCCGCTCCAAACCGTGATTCGCCCGAATAGCGACGCGCATCACGACTTCCGCGGCTTTGCCGGCCGCATCGCCGGCGGCGTCTTCAAGCCCGGCGACGAGATCATCACGCTGCCCTCCGGCCTCCCCGCGAAGATAAAGTCCATCCACGGTCCGCAGGGCGAACTCTCCGAGGCCTTCGCGCCCATGTCCGTCGCCATCACGCTCGACCGCGAGGTCGACAGCTCGCGCGGCGACCTCTTCGCCAAGCCCAACAACCAGCCCGCCGTCACCCAGGACATCGAGGCCATGGTCTGCTGGTTCAACGCCAAGGCCCTTCAGCCCGGCGGCAAATATGTTCTGCGCCACACCACCCGCGAGACCAAGGCGGTGGTGAAGGCCGTCCGCTACAAGGTCGACATCAACACCCTCCACAAAAAGGAGGACGACGTGAACATCGGCATGAACGACATCGGCCGCATCCACGTGCGCACCGCCGTGCCGCTCATGATCGACCCCTACAAGCGCAACCGCACCACTGGCAGCTTCATCCTCGTCGACGAGTTCACCAACGCCACCGTCGGCGCCGGGATGATTCTCTGGCCGGACGGCACCGAGCGCGCCCAGACCGAGACCTTCGCCGACATGGGCGGGCTCTGAGCGGAGCTGGTTTTTTAACGCAGAGACGCAAAGGCGCAGAGAAGTCGCCGGTGCGTCTTCGTTCCTCTCTGTCTCCGAGCCTCTGCGTCTAAAATTCCCGGTTCAGAATAGCATCCCCGCGATGCACGCGGTCAGGAAGCAGGCCAGGTTGCCGCCCAGCAGCGCCCTCCAGCCCAGCTGGGCCAGCTCGCTGCGGCGATTCGGCGCCATGGCGCCCAGACCACCTACCTGGATGCCGATGGAGACGATGTTGGAAAAACCGCACAGCGCGTAGGTCAGGATGATGCGCGTGCGGTCGTCGACGAGCGAGCCGTCCGCCTGCATCTGCGCCATGCTAAAGTAGGCGATGAATTCGTTTAGCACCACCTTCTCGCCAAGCAGGCGTCCGCTCGCGAGCAGTTGGCTCGCGTCCACGCCCATCAGCCAAGCGAACGGCGCGCCGACCATGCCGAAGATAAACTGCAGATTGAGTCCGGTGAATTTTCCGCCGGTCCCGGATTGGATGGCGGCGTTGAGCCCGAACCAGTCGCCGGGCCCGCCGACGAGCATCGCGTTCACCATCGCGACCAGCGCGGTGAAAACGATCAGCATGCCGCCCACGTTGACCGCGAGCTTAAGACCGTCCGTGGTGCCGAGGCAGACCGCGTCGATGAGATTCGCGCCCGGCTTCTCCGCGTTCAGGACCAGTTTTTCGTCCACCGGCTCGGTCTGGGGCAGCAGCATCTTCGAAACCAGCAGCGCGGCCGGAGCGGACAGGACCGAGGCGGTGAGCAGATGCGTGGCCCAGCGGATCTGCTCCGCCTTGTCGTCGCCGCCCAGCAAGGTGATGTAGACCGCCATCACCCCGCCCGCGATGGTGGCCATGCCGCCGACCATGACAGCCAGCAATTCCGACTTCGTCATGGTCGGCAGAAAGGGACGGATGAGCAGCGGCGCCTCGGTCTGGCCCACGAAAATGTTTCCCGAGGCGTTGAGTGTCTCGGGCCCCGAAAGGCGCAGCGTTTTGGACATCACCCACGCGAAGCTCTTCACCACCATTTGGAGCAGACCCAGCCGGTAGAGCAGGGAGGTGAGCGCCGCGAAAAAGATGATCGTGGGCAGAATGCTTATGGCGAAAATCGGCGAGTGCGTGGCAAAGGTGCGCCCGTCCTGCGCGGCTATCGTCATGCCTTCGCCCCCAAAGGGCACCGTGTATAGCCAGCCAAAGACCAGCTTGCTGCCCTCGGCGGTGAAGCCGAGCAGCTTGACGAAAAGCGAGCCGACGAAGTCGAAGCCGGCTTTCACAACGGTCACTTTCAGGATAAGCAGGGCGAGAACCAGTTGCAGCCCCATGCCGACCGCCACCACCCGCCACGGGATGGCGCGACGGTTGGTGCTGAAAAACCAGGCGATGCCGAGAATGGATACGATGCCGAGCAGTCCGCGGAGCAGGTG
>JBDLWD010000181.1:0-2910 GCA_039804465.1 Verrucomicrobiota bacterium
CATGGCAGCGGTTGCAGACGTCCGTAACGAGATAGGCCAACGGGTAAGAAAATGCGCCCCATGTGAGCCACGGGTTGATCGGGTATTGGACCAGCCAGTTGGAAAGGCCCACGACCGCGGCCATGGCTAGAGCCCACGCGACGCGCGCCGAGGCGGAGGGGGTGCTGAAATCGGGCTTGGCGATCGGGGCGGCGGGAGAGGTCATGACCGGGCTCAGCAGAGGCGGATGCAGGGGCAAAAGCGAGCAGGGGCGGGGGCCGAATTTTTTGCCACGCCGCGCTTGCCAGCCGGTTGACGCGCGCTTCCCGTGACTACCCGTAGCAGCCGGGCGGTCGCCCGGCTCCCTTAACCACAAAAATAATCAGTCCCATCATGTCCAAAGCCGCCCCTGCCAAAGCCGCCTCCACCGCCCCCGCCGTCGTTGGCCCCGATCGTAAAAACCTCGAGCTCGCGGTCAGCTCCATCACCAAACAGTTCGGCGAAGGCTCGATCATGCGCCTCGGCGACAACCATAAGATGGCCGTCGAGACCGTGTCCACCGGCTCGCTCGCCATCGACCTCTGCCTCGGTGGCGGCGGTCTTCCCCGCGGTCGCATCGTCGAGATCTACGGCCCCGAGTCCTCCGGCAAAACCACCTTCTGCTTGAGCGTCATCGCCGAGGCCCAGCGCCGCGGCGGCCTCGCCGCCTTCATCGACGTCGAGCATGCTCTCGATCCGAAATACGCCCGCGTGGTCGGCGTGAAGCTCGACGACCTCCTCGTTTCCCAGCCCGACTCCGGTGAAGACGCGCTCAACATCACCGAGGCGCTCATCCGCTCCAACGCGATCGACGTCATCATCATCGACTCCGTGGCCGCGCTCATCTCCAAGCAGGAGCTCGACGGCCAGATGGGCGATGCGACGGTCGGTTCGCAGGCCCGCCTCATGTCGCAGGCCATGCGCCGCCTGACCGCGGTGGTCAGCAAGACCAAGTGCATCTGCATTTTCACGAACCAGATTCGCGAGAAGATCGGCGTCATGTTCGGCAACCCCGAGACCACGCCCGGCGGCCGCGCGCTGAAGTTCTTCTCCTCGATCCGCATCGACATCCGCCGCAAGGACCAGCTCAAGACCCCGGACGGCAAGGTCATCGGCAACCGCACCAAGATCAAGGTGGTCAAAAACAAGATCGCCCCGCCCTTCACCGAGTGCGAATTCGACATCATGTATGACGAGGGCATCAGCCGCACCGGCTCGCTCCTCGATCTCGGCCTCGAGCACAAGATTCTCGAGAAGAAGGGCGCGTGGATCGCCTACCAGGGCGAGCTCGTCGGCCAGGGCCGCGACGCCGCCAAGACCACGCTGCGCGAGAAGCCCGAGCTCGCCGCCAAGATCCAGGCCGCGATCGCCGAGAAGGTCACCGTCGCCGGCGGCACCGCCGTGACGGGCGCGGCGGAAGACGCGGATTAAGAAGCGCCGCGATTCGGGATTTTTTCTAGCCGGGGCCCCTCAGCGGGCTCCGGCTTTTTGTTTTTAACCGCGTATGGCGCGGACTGGCGCGGATGTTTCGGAAGAATCAACCACGGATCGCACATGGACACGGGTAAAGACCACGCTTCGGAGCGGAGGTTCTTATCCGCGCATATCCGCGTCGTCCGCGGTCACGATTCCGCCGCGGGTTCCCGCCCGTCCGCGGTCAAAGGTCCGGACAAAAGCCGTAAAGCAGGTCGTCGCGACCCTTGCCGGGCCAGTCGACCTGGTTGATGCGGAGGTGGCGCATGACGGCGAAGACGAGGTCGTTGAGCGCGGCTTCGTAACCAAATATCGAATACAGCGGGGGCGCGTCGATCTTCACCACGAACGCCGCCAGCCCGACCGCCTGGAGCATGCGCACGCTGCGGTCCACCATCTCGGCCTCGGCGGCGCTCCCGCCCTGGAGGAAGATGACCGGTTTGGGCGCGGCGTTCATCTGCTGGAAGGGCCCGTGCGCGAATTGCAAAAAATCGCTGATCGGCGGGCAGGGCCAGTAGACGCCCTCCATGAACTTGCAGGCCAGGTTCTGGCTGAAGTCCGAGATGGGCGCGGCGGTGACGAGGTTGAAGCCGCCCGACCAGGCGCTGGGCAGCCGGATCATCGCGTCGAGCAGGTCCCGCGGGGCGCGGGCGGCCAGGAGGGCGGCGAGGCGGTCCGGAGTCGGCAGCGGCGCGCGGAAGCCAGGGAGCTGGGCGGCGAATTGCAGCGCGGCGAGGTAGCCGGCCATGGGACCGACGAAGCGGATGAGCGTGGTGTATTCCTCGGCCAGCGGGAATTCGACGAGCTCGTTGCCCTCGTCGAGCAGGCCCTGGAGCAGGGCGGCGCGGTCGGGCTTGCCGGCGGCGAGCGCGGCGGCCGGCGTGCTGGCGGTGAAGAGGACGGTGTGGGAAAATTCGCGGCGACGGCGGAGGGCGATCTGGGCGTTGGGCGAGACGCCCTGGGACCAGACCACGAGGGTCTTGCCGGCGAAGGCGCCAGGCGCGGGCTCGACGAAACCGGAGAGCGGCAGGTAGGCGGCGGCGCGGTCGGTGAAGAGGTTGAGCAGCATCACCAGGTAGCGGGCGTGGGCCTCGGAGCTGCCGGTGCCGGTGACGAGGAAACGCCGGGTGGCGAGGGTGCGGTCGGAGAGCGGGACGGGACCGCGGGCCAGCATCCCGGCCAGGGTGGCGGGAATGCCGGCGAGGCGCTCGGCGAGGAGGGCGTGACCGAGCGGGTCGGGGTTGGCTTGGGATGAGTTGGCCACGGTGGAGGATGGTAGCGCGATCAAAGCCGACCGCGACCGTGTGACAGCAGGGTTCGCGCCCGGGGCGTTTTGGCAACCTCGGTGAAAGCCGGTGATTTTGCCGTTTTTTCCCCACTGGCGGGTCCGCGCGCTTAAGGAAATCGATTCGCGATCCG
>JBDLWD010000182.1:0-6133 GCA_039804465.1 Verrucomicrobiota bacterium
CCCGTCGTGCTCGCCAAGGGTGAAAACGCCCTCGCCCGGCGCATCAAGGCACTGGCCGCCGCCCACGAGGTGCCCATGGTCGAGAACCGTCCCGTCGCCCGCCTGCTCCACGCCACCGGCCGTGTCGGCGAACCCATCCCCTCCGATCTCTACCACGCCGTCGCCGGCATCCTCGCGTTCGTCTACCGCACGCATCGCTATTACTTCTATCGCCTGCCTTCGCGTAGGGCGGCCGCGGCCGCCGCCGGAGGCCTTGCCGCATGAGCCAGCCCGCCGCCCCCGCTGCCGCCGAAACCGGCCTGAGCCCGCTTTTTCAGCGGCGCGCCGATCTCGTGTTCACCGTGGCCCTCTTCGCCACGGTGATGCTGCTGATCATGCCCGTGCCGGACCTGGTGCTGGACGGGCTGCTCGCCATCAGCATCGGCTTCTCGCTCCTGATTTTGATGGTGGTGATCTACGTGAAGGATCCGCCCGATTTCGCCGCTTTTCCCACCATTCTCCTCGCGTTCACCCTTTTCCGCCTGGCGCTCAACATATGCACCACGCGGCTTCTCCTCACCCAGGGCCATGCCGGAGACGTCATCGACGCTTTCGGGCGCTTCGTGATCCAGGGTAACTACGTCGTCGGCTTCGTCGTTTTCATTATCCTGGTTTTGATCAACTTCGTGGTCATCACGAAGGGCGCCGGCCATATCGCCGAGGTGAGCGCCCGCTTCACCCTCGACGCCCTCCCCGGCAAGCAGATGGGCATCGACGCCGAGCTCAACGCCGGCGCGATCGACGAGGTCACCGCCGCGGCCCGCCGCAAGAAGGTGCAAAAGGAGGCCGATTTCTACGGCGCGATGGACGGTGCCTCGAAATTCGTGCGCGGCGAGGCCGTCGCCGGCATCCTCATCACCCTCGTCAACATTCTCGGCGGCTTCGCCATCGGCGTTCTGCAAATGGGCCTCAGCCTGCCCGAGGCGCTGCAGAAGTTCACCATGCTCTCCATCGGCGATGGTCTAGTCTCCCAGATCCCCGCCCTCGTTGTCTCCGTCGCGGCCGGCGTGCTCGTCACCCGCGCTTCCGACAACAGCAACCTTGGCGCCTCCATCGGCCGCCAGCTCACCGCCTTTCCCCGCGCCCTCCGCGTGGTCGGCATCATGATGATGTCCTTCGGCCTGCTGCCCGGTATGCCGCTCCTGCCTTTCGCCATCCTCGGCGGCCTCGCCTACTACGCCGGCCGCCAGCTCGCAAACAAGCGCCCTGACGAGTTCGCCGCCGATTCCGCCACATCTGCCGCGACGACTGCGGAGGGCAAGCCCGCCGCCGCGTCCGCGCCCGCCGCGCCCGCGTCCGCCTCGCCCATCGCCGAGGAGTTCCGCCGCGTCATCGACCAGGACGTTTTCGCCATCGAGGTCGGCTACGGCCTGCTCTCCCTCGCCGACGCCGGCCGCGGCGGCGATCTGCTCGGCCGCATCACCGGCGTGCGCAAGACCCTCGCCCGCGAGCGCGGCATCATCGTGCCCCCCATCTCCGTGCGCGACAACCTCGAGCTTGAGAGCAACGACTACCGCTTCCTCCTGCGCGGCAAGCCCGTCGGCCGCGGCTCCGTCTTCGCCGGCCGCTGGATGGCGATGAACGTCGGCGGCAGCCGCGTGCAATTGCGAGGCACCCCGTGCCGCGAGCCCGTGTTCGGCCTCGACGCCGTGTGGATCGAGGAGGGCGAGCGCAAGGTGGCCGAGCTCAACGGCTACACCGTCGTCGACGCCGCCTCCGTCATCGTCACCCACCTCTCCGAGATCCTCAAGACCTCCGCCCACCTGCTGCTCGGCCGCCAGGACGTCCAGACGCTCGTGGACCACGTCAAGACCACCCACCCGGCGCTCGTCTCCGAGCTGCTGCCCGATCTGGTCAACCTCGGCATCATCCAGCGCGTCCTCCAAAACCTCCTGCGCGAGGGCGTGCCGGTGCTCGCCCTGCCGGTCATCCTGGAGGGCGTCGCCGACTTCGCCCCCGCGAGCAAGAACCCCGACGACCTCAGCGAGCTCGTCCGCCGCCGGCTTGGAATGTATTTTATCGGTGAATACGAGTCGCGCCCCGGCGTGGTGCGCGCCCTGACCCTCGACCCCCGCCTGGAGCAGGCGCTCGCCGGCCGCGTGCACCGCTCGCCCGGCGAGGTCGGTCTGGCCCTCGACCCCGTGCTCGGCCGCCACCTGCTCGAGCATCTCTCGCGCGGCGTCGCCACGCTCACCGAGGGCGGCGGCCCGGCCGTCGTCGTGGTCGGCGCCGAGATCCGCCTCCCGCTGCGCCGCTTCCTCGAGCCCTCCTTCCCCCGCGTCGCCGTCCTCGCCTACCAGGAGCTGCCGTCCAGCACCGAGGTGGAGAACGCCGGCATCATCCCCGTCCCGCCCGGCCTCGCCGCGGCCCCCGCGCCGGTGCGCGCCGCCGCCTGATCCGTATTGCTCGCCATGTCCGTTTCCGCCGTTCCCGCCGCCGCCGTTCCCGGCACCTACCGCTTTGATGTGGGCTCCGCCGCCGAGGCCGTCGCCGTCATCCAGGCCCGTCTGGGCGCCGAGGCCCGCGTGCTCAGCGTGCAGCCCAGGCCGCGCCGCGGTTTTTCCCGGCTGTTCGGGGCCCCGCGCTACGAGGTGGTGGCGGAGCTGCCTCCGCCCGCGCCGCCCGCCCCGCCCGAGCCGGAGCCCTTCGTCCCCGGGCCGGCGCTCGCCCTTGTGGATGGCTCGCGCCTGCCCTCTTTGTTGCGCCGCGCCGGATTTCCCGACCGGCTGCTTGCCCGGCTGGAGGCCGCGCCGGGGTGGACCCGCGCGATGTCGCGCCCGCTCCACGAGGCCTTGGCCGACCTGCGCCGCGATCTTCGCGCAGCGGCGCGTCCGGTGCGCCCCTTGCCGCGGCGCGTCGCCTTTCTCGGCGGCGCCGGGGTGGGGCGCACCACCGCGCTCTGCAAACGCCTCGCCCATGAGGTGATCGGCCGCGCCGCCTCGGGGCGCGTCTGGCGCGTGGAGTTCGGACGGCCCAACCCCGCGCCGCTGCTCGACGTTTTTGGCGAGGCGCTCGGCGTGCCGGTCGAGCACTATTCCCCCGGCTACGGTGCTCCCGGCGCCGGCGAAGGGTTTCTTTTCGCGGATCTGCCCGCCTTGCCCGAGCCCGGCTCCGCCGAGGACAAGGCGCTGGCAAAATTCCTCGCCGCCGAGCGTTTCGAGGGCCGCGTGCTCGTGCTCAACGCCGCCTACGAGCCCGATGCGCTTCGCGCCGCCTACGCCCGCGGCCTGGCACACGGCGCCACCCATCTGGTTTGCACCCATCTCGACGAGACGCCCCGCTGGGGCCGGCTCTGGGAGTTTCTGCTCGAAGGCGAGCTCTCGCCCTTGTTCCTCGCCACCGGGCCGGGGCTCACCGGCGAGATGGTCACGGATGTTTTGGATGAATTGCTGCGCCGCACCTTGCCGGCGCGCGCGGGCATGCCGGAGGCCGTCGCATGAGATTCGCTTTTTTGTTCTCCGGCGCGTTCGGATTCTTCCTCGTGGGAGGAGTCGGCCTGGCTTCGGGCCGAGATTTCGAGCCTCTCCTGCGAGACGCCGCGATCGCCTGTCTCCTGTGCGGTTTCGTGGGCCGTTGGTTCTGGTCTGGTCTTGAACGGGCCTTTGCCCTCACTTTGGCCGAGCGTCGTGCGCAGGCCGAGGCCTCCGAGGCCTCCGCCGCCGCTCCCGCCGCACCACCTCCCGCCAGTCCGCCCCGCCCGGCTCCCGCCGGCGCACCGGTCCCGGCGGCCGCTCCCGCCTCCCGTCGATAACCCTTCCGTCTCCTTTTCGTCATGAAACCCGACTCCTCCAGTCCCGCGTCCGCTCCCGCCGCGCCGGACGGCCCGCCCGCCGCAGGCTCCGCCTGGCGTGCCTACCAGTCGGCCGGGGGCACGGTGGACGACAAGGAGCTTATCGAACGTTACCTGCCTCTGGTGCGTAACGTCGTCGACCGCTTGCGCCTGACCCTGCCCGCCCATGTCGACATCGACGATCTCTACGGCGTGGGCGTGACCGGCCTTATCGCCGCCGTTCGCCGCTACGATCCCGAACAGCAAAACACGTTCGCCGGCTACGCCACCACCCGTATCCGCGGCGCCGTGCTCGACGAGCTGCGCCGGCTGGACTGGTTTCCGCGGCGAGCCCGCGCCAAGGCCCGCAAGCTCAAGCAAGCCATCGCCGAACTGGAGCAAAAGCTCGGCCGTGCGCCCGAAGACGCCGAAATCTGCGCCAGCCTCGGGCTCACCCAGAAGGAATACGAGCACTGGATGGTCGAGGTGCGCCCCATCAGTTTCGTGGCCATCGACGACAATCCTGAGAGCGAGGACGGCGGCGTCAGCCGACACGACATGATCGCCGATGAGCAGGCCGTGCCCGTGCAGAGCCAGATGGAGCAGCAGGAGCTGGCCGAAATAATCACTCAAAAAATCTCCGAGCTGCCCGATATCCAACGACGTGTTCTTGCGATGTATTACCACGAAAACATGCGCCTGGCCGAGATCGCGGCGGTTTTCCGGCTCACCGAGTCGCGCATCTGCCAGATCCACGCCCGCGCCATCCTCGGCCTGCGCGCCCACATCGCCGCCGCCCGCAACCGCTGATCCGCGGAACGCCACCCACTTCCCGCCATGTTTATAATCATCGGCCTCCTGGTAGTTTTCTTGTCCGTGCTCGGCGGCTTCATGATGGCCGGCGGCCATCCGGGAGTGCTTCTGCACGCATCGGAGTTCGTCGTCATCTTCGGCATGGCGGGCGGAGTTCTGGTCATCGCCACGCCTGTGGGGGTGATCAAGGAGGTGATCGCAAAGATCAAGGGCTGCCTCTCCGGCAAAGGAGACTCCAAGGACACCTACGTCGAGATGTTCAAACTCTGCTACGAGATCTTCCTCGTTGGCCGTCGCAACGGCCTCATCGCCCTTGAGGAGCACGTCATGAACCCCTCCTCCAGCCCGATTTTTTCCAAATATCCCGGCTTCGTCGCCAACCACGGACGGCTCGAGTTTTTCGTGAACGGCATGCGCCCCATCATCGACGGAAAGATCAAGCCCGACCAGTTGGAGTCGCTGCTCAATGCCGAGCTTAAGGCCAAGGAGGAGGAGGCCTCGCATCCCGTGCACGCACTGCAACTCGTCGCCGACTCGCTGCCCGCCATCGGCATCGTCGCCGCCGTGCTAGGCATCATCAACACCATGTCCGCCATCGCCGACGGCCCCGAGGCGGTCGGCGCCAAGGTCGCCGCCGCCCTCACCGGCACCATGCTCGGTGTGTTCGCCGCCTACGGCGTGGTGGGCCCACTCGCCGGCCGCATCATCTCCGCCAACTCCTCCGAACTCGCCTTCCTGCGCAGCATCGCCACTTCAATCTCCTGCTTCGCCAAGGGCATGGCGCCCATCACCGCCATTGAGGTCTCCCGCCGCACCGTGAGCCACGATTGTCAGCCCGCGGCCGACGAGCTCGAGGAGATGCTCAAGGCCATCAAGTAGTCGCCCGCCGCTCCATCAACCCCCAACCGACTAAATAACATGGCAGGCAAAGGCGGAGCTTGGAAGGTGGCCTTCGCGGACTTCATGACCGCGATGATGGCCTTCTTCTTGGTCATGTGGCTTTCCGCCCAGGACAAGGAGATCCTGGTCGCCACCTCGAAGTATTTCCAAAATCCCTTCACCTCGCCGCACGAAAACAAGTCCGGCATCCTCGACTTCGAATCAAGCAAGCCAGCCGGCCGCCAAAGCAGCGAAAACTCGGACAGCAACAAACCCGCCGGCTCCACCACCGCCCAGTCCATCGACCTCCAGTTTCTCAACTCGGTGGCCAAAGACGTCTACCGCCTGCTCAACCTCGATGACGCCCTCGCGGACAAGCCCATCGACGTGCAGGTTACCAGCGACGGCCTGCGCATCGTGGTCTACGACCGCGCCCAGCAGCCGCTTTTCGAGGACCGCACCGCCCGTTTCACTACTTGGGGCGACTTCGTAATGCAGAGCATGGCCTGGATGATCGATCGCCACGGTTTCCACGTGGTCGTCGAGGGCCACACCCGCTCCGGCCTCGTCCTCGATAATCCCGATTACACCGCCTGGGAACTCTCCGCCGACCGCGCCAACGCCGCCCGCCGC
>JBDLWD010000183.1:0-2529 GCA_039804465.1 Verrucomicrobiota bacterium
CACCTGAAGTCGCTGGGCCACGTCATCCTCGGCGACGCCACCTACGGCTGGAAGGAAAACGTCTCACTCCCGCTGCGGCCCGAGCGCGTCATGTTGCACGCCGAGCGCCTGATTTTTCTGCATCCCGTCACCGCCCGCCAGATCGAGGTGCGCGCGCCGTTGCCCGAGGATTTCCGGTCCATGATCGCCGCGCTGACGACCGCCTCGGCCAAGCCCGCCTCGCGCTAGCTCGCGCCCGCTTCCAGCGCATCGGCCGCGAGGCCCCAGCGCAGGTTGTAGAGTGAGTGATGAAAGTGGGGCAGCGCCGCCGCCTCCGATACGGCGAGCAGCGTGACGAGCGCCACCAGAAACACGTCCGCGCGCGCCGCCGGCATACCGGGGATGGCCTTTCGCTCCTCCAGCGTGAGCGGCGCCAACTCGTCGAGCAGCGCATCCAGGGTCGAGGCGGTCACGACCGAGGGCGTGTCTTCCAGCCCCACGCCGTGGCGCGCACCCTTGAGCAGGCGCACCGTGGTCACAGTTCCGCCGGTGAAAACCGCCTCGGCCGGCGCGGGCAGATCGAGGCGAAAGCCGGCGCGCCGCAGCTCCTGCCTCACGTGCAAGGCCACACCGACCAACGCGTCCTGCTCGAGCGGACCGGCCGGATCTGCCACGAATTTTTCCGTCAACCGCACGCAGCCCAGGCGCAAGCTGATGGCTTGCACGATGCGCCGGTCCCGGAACGACAGGCACTCCAAGCTGCCGCCGCCGAGATCGAAGACATAAAAGTCCTTCAAGCCCTTCAGCGCGGGATCGCAGGTGAGTCCGCGGCCGATGAGGTTGGCCTCCTCCTCGCCGGAAAGCAGACGGATGGGATGGCCGGTGGCGGCCAGCACCCGCGCGCGAAAGTCGTCGCCGTTGGCCGCGTCGCGCACGGCGCTGGTGGCCACCAGCACGGTTCGCGCCGGCGAGTAGGGAGCGCCCATGGCCAGCAGTTCCTGTATGGCGGCCACTCCCCGGGCCATGCCTTCATCGGAGAGCCGGGGTTGCGCCGCGCCCAGACCGGCGCTGATGCGCGCGTCGAGCGTCTTGTTCATGAGCGCCTCCAGCGTGCCGTCCGCCCACCGGCGCGCGACCAGAGTTTTGATCGAATTGCTGCCGATATCGATGATGGCGACGGGAGCGGAGGCGGGGCTCATGGAAAATCCAGCCTAGGGAGGGTCGGGCCAAGAAAGCGAGGCGGGCGTGGCCGTGAATCCGCTGTTAACCCGTCCCGACGGGCGGCGGGGTGGGGAAGTGGAGCCCCCACATCGTTGTTGTCCCCGACGCTCCGCCGCCCGCATAAACAGTCCCTTTCGCCGTGTCCGCCACCCCCCTCCATTACCAGACCGTCGCCGAACTCTCCGCCGCGCTCGCGGCCGGCTCGCTCAGCTCCGTCGCGCTCACCGAGGCTGTGATCGCCCGGACCCGCGCCGTCGAGGACCGCGTCCAAGCCTTCAACTCCTACGACGCCGACGATGCGCTCGCCCAGGCCCGAGCCTCCGACGAACGTCGCGCCGCCGGCCGCGCGCTGGGAGCGCTCGACGGCATCCCCATCGGCCTCAAGGACGTGATCGCGGTCAAGGACCAGCCGCTCACCGCCTCGTCCAAGATGCTGGGCAACTTCGTCAGCCCCTACGACGCCACCGTCACCACCAAGCTCCGCAACGCCGGCGCGGTCCTCTGGGGCCGGCTCAACATGGACGAGTTCGCGATGGGCTCCTCCACGGAAAACTCCGCCACGCGGCAAACCGCCAATCCCCACGATCTCTCGCGCATCCCCGGCGGATCGTCGGGCGGCAGCGCCGCCGCCCTCGCGGCCGGCGAGGCCCCGGCCACGCTCGGCTCCGACACCGGTGGCTCCATCCGCCAGCCCGCCGGCTTGTGCGGCGTCGTCGGCCTCAAGCCCACCTACGGCCTCGTCTCCCGCTACGGACTCATCGCCTACGCCTCATCGCTCGACCAGATCGGCCCCTTCGGCCGCACCGTCGAGGACGTTGCCCTCGTTCTCCAGGCCATCGTCGGCCACGACGAGCGCGACTCGACTTCCTTCCAGGCGACCATTCCCGATTACCGCGCCGCCCTCTCCTCTCCGCGCGCTCGCCCCCTGCGCATCGGCATACCGAAGGAATACTTCGGCGAGGGTCTCGATCCCGAAGTCGCTGCCGCCGTGCAGTCGGCGATCGAATTCTACAAGGCCCAGGGCGCCGAGGTCCGCGAGGTCTCCCTCCCGCACACCGAATACGCCCTCGCCGCCTACTACATCATCGCGACCGCCGAGGCGTCCTCCAACCTCGCCCGCTATGACGGCGTGCGCTACGGCCACCGCAGCGCCGAGGCCGAGAACCTGCTCGATCTCTACTTCAAGTCCCGCGCCGAGGGCTTCGGCTCCGAGGTGAAGCGCCGCATCATCCTTGGCACCTACGTGCTCAGCTCCGGCTACTACGACGCCTACTACGGCCGCGCGCAAAAAGTCCGCACGCTCATCCGGCAGGATTTCATCAACGCCTA
>JBDLWD010000184.1:0-4621 GCA_039804465.1 Verrucomicrobiota bacterium
CCAGGCCAGCCACCTCTGGGTCCGCGCCGGCACCTCGGGCTTTTTCCGCAGCACCAACTACGGCGCCAGTTTCACCAAGCTCGCCTCCGTCGCCGAGGTCTACGCCTTCGATTTCGGCAAGGCCAAACCCGGCGCCACCCACCCCGCGATCTTCATCTGGGGCAAGGTCGGCGCGGTGATCGGCTACTTCCGCAGCGACGACACCGGCGCCACCTGGATTCGCATCAACGAAAACCGCACCAACTTTGGCGGCCTCACCAGCTCCGGTGGCATCGCCACCATCAGCGGCGACCCGCGCGCCTACGGCCGGGTGTATCTCGGATCCGGCGGACGCGGCGTCATGGTCGGTGAAATCGCCAACCTCGCCGCCCCCGCGCCGCAGCCCTCGCAACTCGTCTTCGCCGATGCGCTCGCCTCCGGCTGGACCCACGCCAGTCCCTCCGGCACTTCCCTCTCCGGCAACAATCCCGTCCGCCGCGGCGTCGCCTCCGTCTCAGTCCCCGCCGGCTCCAGCCGCAGCTTCGCCGCCACCACCACCGCCCGCTCGCTGGAGGGCTTCTCCGCCATCGCCTTCTGGGTGCGCGGAGCGGCCGGTGCTCCCCCGCCGCTCCAGGTCGGAGTCGCTCGCGGCGGCTTCGACCTCGAGGCCCAGCCGGTCGCCGTCTCCTCGTCCGCCGACTGGCAACGCATCGTCGTTCCACTCTCCGACCTGGGCATCGAGGGCATCCCCGACCTCACCGGCCTGCGCATCGAGAGCCGTGTCGTGGATGGCGTCAGCCCGGGTGCCTTTTCCCTCGACGACATCCTGCTCGTGGGCGCCGCCGACGCCGGCCGGCCCGCCTTCGCCACCGTAACGCTCTCCAACCTCGACCAGATCTACGACGGCTCGCCCAAGTCCGTTACCGCCGTCACCGATCCCGCCGGCCTGCCCGTCGCCCTCACCTACGACGGCTCCGCCACCGCCCCCGCGCTCTTCGGCAGCTACGCCGTGTCGGCCGTCATCGACGATCCCTTCTGCGTCGGCTCCGCCACCGGCACCCTCGTCGTCACCGCCCCCCTCAGCCGCACCGCCTCCCTCGCCAACTGGATCTCCACCAGCTCCACCCTTTCCTCCGCCGGCACCTCGTCGCCGCTCTGGAATCCAAACAGCGCCGCCTCCGGCCTGAATGGCGCCACCCACGCCTTCTTCCCGCCCGTGCAACTCGGCGCGCCCGGCGACACGCTCACCCTCACCGGCGCCGTGGCCCTGCAAGTGCCCGCCGGCTCGCCCGTGGTCTCCGGACGCAACCTCTGGTTTCGCTACGGCCTTTTCCGCAACCAGACCGCCGTCACCCAGTCCGCCTCCCCCGTCACCGACTGGCTAGGCTACTGCGGCATGGCCAACGCCACCGCCGCGCTCTACGAACGCACCGGCTCCGGCCACTACGGCTCGTCCTTCACCGGCGCCACCGCGCGCACTCCGCAGACCAGCTCGGCCGGCCAAAACTCCCCCGCAGGCTCCGTCACCCTCGCCTTCCAGCAACGCATCACGCGCACGTCCGCGGGCGTGGACGTCTCCTTCCGCGCCACCAACACCGGCACCGGAGCCACCGTGATGTCCTTCACGTTCTCCGACACCACGCCCAACAACAACGGCGTGCTCTCCGGCGCCCAGGCCACGCCCGCCTCTCCGATCCATGGCCCGACCTACTCCGCGGTCGGCTTGATTTTCAGCGGCGAGTTCATCGGCGCGTCCACCGCCAGCGCCCAGTTCTCAAACGTGCAGGTGAATTTCAGCTCCGCCTCGTCCGGAGCGGCCCAATCCATCGGCTTCGGCCCCCTCCCCGACCGCACCTACGGCGATGCGCCCTTCACGCTGTCCGCGACCGCCAGCTCCGGTCTCCCCGTCGCATTCTCGATCGTGAGCGGCCCCGCGACCATCAACGGCAACACGCTCACTCTGACCGGCGCGGGCCCCGTCACCGTGCGCGCCTCGCAGGACGGCGGATGGACTTTCCAGACCGCCACAGCCGAGCGGACTTTTCAGGTCAACAAGGCGCCCGCCACGGTCACGCTTTCCGGCCTCGCCCACGCCTACGACGGCACACCCAAGGCGGCCTCCGTCGCCACCGCGCCTCCCGGACTCGGCGTCCTCGTCACCTACGCGGGCTCCACGTCCGCGCCCGCCGCCGCCGGCTCCTACGCCGTTGTCGCCACCATCGCCGATACGCTCTACCAAGGCTCCGCCGCCGGCACCCTCGTCATCACTCCGACGCTTACCGCGACGCCGGCCATATCGCTGGCCGCCGACGGATCCCTCTCCGTCCCCTCGCTCCCCGGCTATCTCTACCAACTCCAAACGTCCACCACGCTCGCCACGGGCAGCTGGCTGAATGTCGGCCCGCCGCGTTCCGGCACCGGTGTTCCGCTCGTCGTTGTCCCGGATCTTGCCCCGGTGAACGGACGCCGCTTTTACCGCTTCGTCATCACCCCTTCGGCGCAATGACACCGCGGTTGGTGTTCCCAGTCTCGTCTTCCTCGCGCGAGCCCGACGCCCGCCAAACCGCGAGCAGGAAACCCCGCCCCTTCGGCGCCGAACTCTCTAAAGGATGCCTGCTCTAGCTTGATGGTCATGGACGTCTGGTTGCACGGCCTCTTCGCGCGCGATCTCGCCCAGGTCCACTCCGCCGCGACGAAAACATCTTCGAACCCACGCTTACCATCGCTTGGGATACCCGCCTCGTCGGCGACGAACCAGAGCCCGGCGACCTAACCGCAGTCGATTTCCCGCGACCTGCTCACATTTTTCATCAATGGTCACCTCGTAACTTACTTCTATGCCAGGCCGACCCAACTACAGCGCCCCCGCCCTAGAGAAGGGCCTCGACATCCTCGAATACCTCGCCGCTCAGCGCATGAGCCGCACCCAACAGGAAATCGCCACGGCCCTGGACCGCTCACCCAACGAGATTTACCGGATGCTGGTATGCCTCATCGAACGCGGCTACATCTCGCGCGAAGACGAGGCCGGCGGTTTTCGCGCCACCTTGAAACTTTTCCAGCTCGGCCACCAGTCCGATACCGTCACCCGCTTGCGGTCCGCAGCCATTTATCCGATGGAGGCGCTGGCGGACGCCATCGGACAGGCCTGCCACCTAAGCATCCGACACGGATCATCCATCCTGCACCTGATCGAACGCATGCCACCACGGCATATCTGCGTGGCCGTCGGCGAGGGCTCGCTCCTTCCTCTCGTCGGTTCCAGCTCGGGAAAAGTCCTGCTCAGCCGCATGTCTCCGGAAGAGGCCGAACACTACCTGAACGGAGACCCTGCATTCACCGCGCTCCCGACCAGACACCGTGCCGATTTCTTGCACGAAATCGATCTCATCCGCGCCCGGGGACATCTGGCCGGCCCGAGTCAAATCACCCCGCATGTCCAGGACATCGCCGTGCCCGTCGGAGTTCCCGACACCGACACCTCCGCCGTTCTTGCCGTCGCGCAAATCCTCGATCCCGCCTCCGCCGCCTTCGCGTCCAATTTGAAGGCCGTTCTAAGCGCCGCCGCGAAAATCAACCGCAACCTGGGACTCGTTGCCTGACGCTTGCAGGCGTGGTGTGTTGTCTTGGCCGCCTGTGGGTTTTTTTCGTTACCCGCTTGTGTTCATTAATGAATCATTTCTTCATGCCTGAATGCCCTTATCCCCATCCGGCGACTGCCCACCTGTGTTTTCGCTTCGCGGAGAAACCGCGCTGATCACCGGCGGAGGCACCGGCATAGGGCTGGGTATCGCGCGCTGTTTTGCCGCCTCCGGCGCGAAAGTCGTTCTGGTCGGCCGTCGCCGGTCGGAGCTCTCCGCGGCGAGCGCCGAGCTGGGCGCCTCGGCCTGTTTCGTCGCTCATGACATCACCGACACGGACTCGGCTCCGGACCTCGTCCGGCTCGCCGCCGAGACCGCAGGATCCCCGATCACTATTCTGGTGAACAACGCGGGCCAACACCTGAAAAAATCGGCCGTGGAAACCACCACGTCCGAATTTCAGTCCATTCTCCTCACCCACGTGCTCGCCGCGCACGCGCTCAGCCGCGCGGTGCTTCCCGGCATGCTCGAACGCGGATCGGGCAACCTGCTTTTCACATCATCCATGGCGGCCTTCATGGGCGTGCCTCTCGTCTCCGCCTACTCAGCCGCCAAATCCGCCTATTTTGGCCTCGTGCGCACCATCTCCGCCGAAGTCGCCGGCCGGGGCGTGCGCGTCAACGCCATCGCCCCCGGCTGGATAGATTCCGACATGACCCGCCGCGCCTTGGACTCCGACCCGGAACGCAAAAAAAAGGTTCTGGGCCGCACCCACATGGGTCGCCTGGGGGCGCCCGAAGACATAGGAAACGCCGCCGTATATCTCTGCTCTCCCGCCGCCAGATTCGTCACTGGCGTAGTCCTTCCCGTCGATGGTGGCGCGAGCATCGGCTTCTGAGCCGGCATCCGCGCAAGACACCGGCCCGCCTCCTCCGCACCAAAACCGGCACCTCACGACACCTTGGAACGCGGGGAGAGGAAGGCACACGATAATGCATTTTCATAAAAATACTCAACGTCTCCGCGGCTCTGTGTCCTTGACCCAAATCTTCTTCATCCCG
>JBDLWD010000185.1:0-6849 GCA_039804465.1 Verrucomicrobiota bacterium
GATGTAGCGAAACATTCGGAGCGGTGAGCCGGCGGCCGGGAGCGGGGAGCGGTTCTCGAAAGGGAGGAGAATCCGCCGTCACTCGGCGAGGTCGATATGTTTCCAGGCGCGGGCGTCCAGAATGGTGGGCGACCAGTTGAGCACGGAGGGGCGGAGCAGGTGGACGCGTTTGTAGAAATAGATCGGGATGACGGGGAGATCGCGGGTGAGTATGGAGTCCAGCCGGCGATAAACTTCCAGGCGGGCGGAGTCGTCCGCGAGCTCGAGGGCGGAGGCGAGCAGGCGATCGTAGTCGGGGTTGGCGTAGCCGGTGTCGTTGTTGCCGCCGCCACTTAGCCAGAGGTCGAGGAAGGTCTGGGGGTGCGGGTAGTCGCCGATCCAGCCCGAGCGGGCGACGTCGTAGTCGAGGTTGTCCTGGGAGTCCAGATACACCTTCCACTCCTCGTTGCGGAGGGCGACGTCTGCGCCCAGGCCGGTCTTCCACATCTGCTGCACGGCCTCGGCGATGCTTTTGTGCGCCTCGGACGTGTTGTAGAGGATCTCGATGCGGCGCAGCCCGCGGCCCTCGGGGTAGCCGGCCTCTGCGAGCAGGCGGCGGGCCTCGGCGAGGTCGGGGGCGAGTTTTTCGCCGGCGGTGAAGCCGACAAGTTCGGGCGTGAAGTGCAGGGCGGGCTCCTGGCCGGCGCGGGTGATGCTTTCCACGATGGCGCGGCGGTCGATTGCGAGCGCGAGGGCGCGGCGGACGCGGACGTCGTCGAGCGGCGGGCGGGTGACGTTTATGCGGTAGAAATAGGTGCCGTAATAGGGGGCGATGCGCAGCAGGCCGGGCTCTTCGCGCCGGTAGGTGGCGATTTTTTCAGCGGGCAGGTTGGAGGTGGCGTGGATCTGTCCGGCGCGGAACATGCGCTCCTCGGTGTTCTCGTTGTCGACGGCGTGGAAAACGATGCCGTCGAGCTTAACGGCGGCGGCGTCCCAGTAAGTGGGCGAGCGCCGGACGGAGATCTCCTGATTGGGTCGCCAGGATTCCAGGACGAAGGGGCCGTTGCCGACGAGATTGCCGGGACGGGTCCACGCGCTTCCCTTGCGGTCGGCCGGGCCGAATTTCTCGATGGTGGGGAGGTGGACGGGGAACCACGAGTGGTGGCGAAGGGCCTCCAACAGGTAGGGCACGCGGTGCTTGAGGCGGAGCACGAGGGTGCGCGCGTCGGGGGCGGAGAAACCGGTCTGGGCGAAGTCGGCGAGTTTGCCGGTGTTAAACTCCTCGGCGCCGACCACGTGGTGGAGCTTGTAGGCGTATTCGGAGCCGAGCGCGGGAGTGAGAATGCGGCGGAACGAGGCGAGGAAGTCGCCCGCGGTCACGGGCTCGCCGTTGGACCAGCGCGCGTCGGCTCGGAGATGAAACGTCCAGACCAGGCCGTCCTCGGAGGTTTCCCAGCGTTCGGCCGCTCCGGGCGCGATGCTCTGGCCGTCGGGTCCTTGGGTTACCAGACCCTCGAAGAGGGCGGTGATGATGTGGTGCTCCGACACTCCTGTGACAGCGTGCGGGTCGAGGTCCTGGGGCTCGGCGCCGTTGCCGATGCGGAGGATTTTTTGGCCTTGGGCGACGGGCGCGGGGGCCTTGGCGCAGCCGGAAAAGCCGAGCAGGAAGGCGAAGGCGAAGAACGCGGCGAGAGGGGCGAGGGCAGAAAGGCGGGAGACGCGCATCGGGTTTGGGCGGGCCGATTCCAGCCAGGGACCGCGCGAGGGCAAGCGCCCGCCCGCGCGGCCACGTGGGGGCATGGTGCGGGTTGCGCGACGAACGAGGGCGCGTAAGGTCGCCGTATGGATTCAATCTCATCGGCCACCGGTCAAAAATCCGCCTGCGGGCTGCCCTCCAACGTGATCATCGACATGGCGGGTCGTCCGGTGCAGCGCACCGACGCAGAGTGGCGGGCCATGCTCACGCCCGAGCAATACCGGGTGGCGCGTCGGCAGGGCACGGAGCCGCCCTTCCAGAACGAATACTGGGACCACCACGAGGACGGGGTTTATTTCTCGGTGGGCAGCGACACGCCCCTGTTTGATTCGCGCGACAAGTTCGAAAGCGGCACGGGCTGGCCGAGCTTTACCCGTCCGATCGAGCCGAAGTTTGTCGGCGCGCAGATCGACGAGAGTCACGGCATGCGCCGCGTGGAGGTGCACTGCGCGGTGGATGGCGGACACCTGGGGCATGTGTTCGAGGACGGTCCCAGGCCCACCGGTTTGCGGTTTTGCATCAACTCGGCCGCGCTGCGGTTCCTGCCGCGGTCGGATTACGAGGCGTGGGTAAAATCCCGCGTCGGGGTGGCCTGAACGCCGCGCCGGGAGCGCTGAATGGGAGCCGCCTGCATGCTTTACAGGTCGTGCGGCATAGGACCATAAGCGGGTTGGCTTTTTAGCCCTTTCCCCCGCTTCACGCCGTGACCGTCCACTATCCCTTTCTCATTTTTTCCCTTCTGCTGCTCTGGTTTCCACGCAACTGGTTGCGTCACGGTGCGCGGGTGACACCCAAGCCGCCGCGCCGCTATAACGTGCCCAAGCCCGAGCGCGATCCCTACGAGCGCACGGTGCATCCGCTGGAAGAGGCGGCCAAGCCCCGCAATTGGGTGGACTGGGGTAGGGCCGCGGTCGGCGCCTTCGGCGTGGCCGCGGTGGCCTTCACGCCCCCCGAGGGCACGCTGGGCGTGCACGGACCGACGGCGGCTTTACAAGGCTTCGTGCTGGTGACGGCGACGCTTATCCAGATGGTTCGCATCGAGAAGCGACTGAGCCTTTTTGCGCCGATCTTTTTTCTCCAAGGCATGACCTTTGGTGTGGCGGGCTGGCTGGTGGGTCTGCTGTCGATGCTGGGCAGCCTTGCGCTCACGCCGGTGCTTCCCGGCCCCGGCGCGGTTTTGTTTGTGCAAGGCGGCCTTGTGCTCAGCCTCGGCATGCTCCTGCAAAAGGCCGCCCCCGTCTACCTGATGGTCCTCGCCGGCGCGATCTGGCTGCCGGTTCTTCTCAGCGTGCTTTTGAAAAAGCGGCTTTCGGCCTCGTTCGACAAAAAGCTGAAGGTCATCCCGCGCGATACGCGGGTCGAGGCCGCCTGAGCGCATGAGCGCTGGGGGAACGAGGGCGCCGGGTTGGCGCGTCTGGCTCGAGGCGACCCGGCCGCGCACGCTGCCGGCCGCGATCGCTCCGGTGCTGGTCGGAACGGCTCTGGCCGAGCGTTCGGGCGGGGCGCTGCCGGCCGCCGCCGCGGCCTGCCTGGGCTTCGCCCTGCTTATCCAGATCGGGACCAATTTCGCCAACGACTACTACGACTTTCTAAAAGGCGCCGACACGGCCGAGCGGGTGGGGCCGCGGCGAGCGGTGGCGAGCGGTCTGATCCCTCCCAAGGCCATGCGTGCCGCCATGATCGCGGTCTTCGCGGCGGCGTTTCTTACCGGCCTGACTCTGCTCGGCTACGGTGGGTGGCCGCTGCTGGTCGTGGGCCTGACCAGCATCGCCTGCGGCGTGGCTTACACAGGCGGGCCTTATCCGCTGGCCTACCATGGGCTGGGGGACGTTTTTGTTTTTATCTTCTTCGGCTTGGTGGCGGTGGGCGCGACCGCGTTCGTGCAGACGGGCGCGCTCGGCGCGGCGACGTGGATCGCAGGCTCGGGAGTCGGCGCGCTGGCGGCGAATATCCTGGTGGCTAACAACTATCGCGACGTCGAGACCGACGCCAAGGCGGGCAAGCGCACGCTGCTGGTCCGCTGGGGCCGCGGCTACGGCCGGGTCCAGTTCGCCGCCTCGCACGCCGCCGCGGCGGCGGCGCCAATCGCGCTGGCCGGCCTGGGGGCGGCAGCCCCTGTCCCCGCGTTGCTCGTGGCGATGGCGGCCGCGGCTGTGGGCGCGGTTCAGATCCGGCGCCTGCAGGCTGCGGACACTCCGGCTGCTTGCATCGCTCTGCTCGGTGCGACCGGTCGTTGGCTGGCGATTTACGGCTTTATGTTGGCCGCGGCGATCGTGTTGATCTGAGCGTAAGGAGCCGCCGCGTCGGCGGCCCGGCTCGGAACCAGTGGGTTCGGATCTTTCCCAAGTCGTCGAGCTTGGGTTGCGGTTTACGGAAAAACGCTGGGCAAGCGGGGCAACCGGTAAACGGGCGAGCGGCGCCAGTGACAAAATCTGCGTCCAGTAGAAGGGTTTTACATTGAACGCTCGGGTGCCAGGGGGCTTCGTTTCATCGACTCTCAACCGCACCCTTTTCCCGGACCATGCCCGCCGTTTCGCCCGTATTCGCCACTAGCGTCAACCTCATCCAAGTCTTCACGACGACCGACGCTGTCGGCCAGGCGATCACCGTGGGCCTCGCGATCTTCAGCATCGTGGCCTGGACGGTCATGTTCGGAAAATTCTCCGAGCTGAAGCGGCTGCGCCTGCTCAACCTCGCATTTGAGCAACGTCTGCGCGACGAGCGCACGCTGCTAGATCTGCCCGAGTCCTTCCGCACCCGCCGCTCCATCCCCTACGCCGACGTCTACGCCGACGCGGTCGAGGCCTACTGGCGCGCGGCCTCCATTCTTCAGGAGAAGGGCATCGATTCCAGCCGCGCCCGTCTCGAGCACGCGGAGAACGGCATCCAACGCTCCATCGCCCGCCAGACCCTGCGCTACGAGAGCAGCATGATCTTTCTCGCCTCCATCGTGTCCGGCGCGCCCTTCCTCGGCCTCTTTGGCACCGTATGGGGCGTGATGGAGGTCTTCTCCGCCATCTCCCATCAGGCCTCGGCCAACCTGCAGACCCTCGCCCCCGGCGTGTCGGCCGCGCTCATGACCACCATCGCGGGCCTGGTGGTGGCGATCCCGTCCGTGTTCGGCTACAACGTCCTCCTCACCAAGACCCGCCAGCTCTCGACCGAGCTGGAGAACTTCGCCTCCGCGCTCGCCGACCGCCTCGAGCTCGAGTCGAAGTGAGCCCCGCGACGCCGAACCTGTAACCGAATAACGGATACGACCATGGCCCGCACCTTCAGGCGCCACCGCCAGATGCACGCGCTCTCCGAGCTCAACGTGACCAACCTGCTCGACCTGGCCTTCGTGCTGCTGATCATCTTCATGATCGCCACGCCGCTCATCAACCAGGAGCAGACCCTGCCGGTGAACCTGCCCGTCGAGTCGATGAGCCAGCAGTCGCCGCCCGACAAGGACACGAAGTTCGTGGCCGTCACGGTGCGCGCCGACGGCACCTACTTGATCGACGCCGAGGGCAACCGTCCGCTCTCCGCCCGCGATCTTCCCGGCCGGCTCAAGGCCCTCGCCGTCTCCGGCCCCGCGAACAAGCAACCGGTCATCCGCATCCGGGCCGACGCCACCGTGCCCTATCAGAAGATCATCACCCTAATGGACGAGCTCAAGAAGGCCGGCCTCGGCCGGGTAAGCTTCGACACCCAGGTGCAAACCTGAGCCCGGGCGTCGGAACCCGTCTCTATCCTCACGGTCCATTCCGTCCACGCGCCTTTCGCTCTCCCCGCGAGCAATGTCCACGTTCGCCAAACCCGTCAACTACGGCCCCAGCAGCGCCGCCGATCCCAACGAGGGCCGGCGCTTTGGCGGCGCATTTTGGCTGTCGGCGATCATCCACGGGCTCATTCTCGGACTTTTGCTTTTTCTTACGCTCGTAGTCGGCGAGCGGGTGGTTCCGCAGACCAAGATCTTTGAATTGGTCGCGGGCGAGGGCGACGACTTCATGGCCACCGAGGCGCCCGCCGGCAGCGAGGCCGGGCAGGCCGAGAGCGGTGAGATAAATTTCACCACGCCCACCGAGGTTCCCACCTGGACTCCGCCCGCGCCCGATCCCGAACCGGCCGCGCCCGAGCCACCGCCGACCCAGGTCAGCCGCGTGGAGCCGACCCCTGTCGAACCGGTCAAGCCGGTCGTCAAACCCGAACCGGTCACGCCGCCCGTTCCCAATTTTACCAAACAGATCAATCGCAAGCTCGCGAACGAGAAGAAAAAGGCCGACCGCGAGATCCAGAAGCAGCGCCAGGCCGATGCCCGCGCCGCCAAGGAGCGCGAGCTCGCGAGCAAGCGCATGTCCTACGACGAATTTGCCAAGAGCACGGGCAAATCCTCCTCGCGTTCGACCGCCGGCGGCGGCACCGGCGCGCCCGGTCCCCGCGTGGACGCCAGCGGCATCAAGAAAGGCGTGACCGGCGGCACCGGCGCCGGCTCCCGAGGCGCGGGCGGCACCGCCCTGAGCGCCTCCGCCGAGGGCTCCGCGATGGAGCGTTATTTTTCCATGTTGCGCAGCCGCCTGCGCGAGAACCACGAGAAACCGGGCGGTGTGAGCGACCTGCTCAACGCCGAGGTGCAGTTCACCATCGCGGCCAACGGCTCCATCTCCGGCGTGCGCATCGTGCGCTCTTCCGGAAACACCGATTTCGACCAGTCAGTCATCGAGGCATTCTCCCGCGTGAGCATGCCCGCCCGCCCCGACGGCAAGACGGACTCGATCAAGCTCGTCTTCCGCATGAAGGAGCTCGACGGCCGCTGAGCTGTCGGCGGCTTTGGGCGTCTTCACGGCGCGTCTTGGGGCCCGCCCCATAATGTTTATTTAGGCGGCACTTATATTGCTGATGGCGTTGCCTTTAACCGCTTCGGCGCGCATGCGTAAAGCACGGTAAAGAGCGGGCGTTTTCCAGACTTATTGGATGCCTGTTGTTTCCTTTGGCTAATAAAATTTGACGAGGCTAAATCTTGCTGTAATTTCATACCCGTATGAGCTCGGGTTCCTCCTCGTCATCGCCATTTCCGGCGGGTCGTTTGCGTGCGGCTGAGTTGCGCGCGGCCGAGGATTTGTTGCGCGCCA